>JACDEG010000790.1 GCA_013816505.1 Pyrinomonadaceae bacterium
AGCCTGATTTGCCCGTGACGATCCACCGCCCGGCGGTCGTGTGCGGCGATTCGCAAACCGGCGAGACGGCGAAGTACGATGGTATCTACTATTTAATCAACTACCTGCGGATGCAGCCCAGCCTGCTCTCACTCGTCAACATTGGGAACCGCGATGTCCGTTTGAACGTCGTGCCGGTCGATTTCGTCGTCGAGTCGATGGCCGCGCTGACGATTGATGAGCGCGCCACGGGGGCGACGGTGCAACTCGCCGACCCCGCGCCGCTGACGACGCATGAACTGTTTGAAGCAATCGCGCAAGCGCTTGTCGGGCACGGCTCGCGCATCACCGTGCCGGCGCCGCTGGTGCGCACATCGCTGACGCTGCCCCGCGCCGAAATCCTTTCGCGGCTGCCGCGCGCCGGCGTGCCCTACTTCTTCCTCGACCAGATGTACGACACGACACGCGCCCGCGCGCTGCTCGAACCACACGGCGTCCGCTGCCCACCGATTACTTCTTACATCGACGCGCTGATCGAATTCGTCGCGCGCCATCCGAAACTCTGACGCCGCGCGCTTCTGATAAACACTTTCGGAGTCCCGCCTCTCGGTTGATCACACGTTTGATTTACTCAAAGGTGACAGGTAAATTGTGACAGGTGATAGGAAAGACCAGGTAAGGGGTGGCAGGTGACGAGTCAAAGGTAGCGTCTATCACTCGCCGCTTTGTCGCCAGTGATGAGGTGAAGAATTATGCCGATGAAGATTGGAAGCGAGATGCCGCCGTTCGACGGGGCGACCGAGTGGTTCAACGCGACGGGGGCGCGCGCCGCGGCGGAGGTCAAGGGCCAGCCGACGCTGGTTCACTTCTGGTCGGTCGGTTGCGACGTTTGCAAAGAGAGCCTGCCCCGTGTCGCCGCGTGGCGCGACCAACGCAAGGCGGACGGCCTGCGCGTCGTCGCCGTTCACATGCCGCGCGAAGAGGCCGATAGAGATGTTGAGGAAGTGCGAGGAGCCGTCGCCACATGCAACATCACCGAGCCATGCGCCGTCGATAACGAGCACAAGCTACGCGACGCTTTCAAAAACGATCAGGGCTTGGTGCCCGCTTACTATTTGTTCGACGGCGAGGGGAAACTGCGCTGTTTCGCGGCGGGCGAACGCGGGTTGGACATGCTGACTTCGGCGCTTGAGCGCGTGCTAAGGGCGGGTTAAGAAATACCTTCCCGACCTTCCACAAGCGGGTTAGCTGGCGATCCACATCGGGTATATGATGTTGGGTTCGATCTTCACCCGCAGATTCCTTTATGGCTATGCCTGAACTTCATCAGTGTCAATGTCCCGCGTGCCGACAGGGCCTGCCACATCCCGAGCAGACTCTCCATCAGCAGATCAATCTCTTGATGTCGCGGCTTGATGAGCAACAACGCCGGTGGTTCGCGGCCATCGAAGCCAATCGCCTCGGCCACGGCGGTGATGAACACCTCGCTGAAATCACCGGCCTGGACCCGAAAACCATCCGGCGTGGGCGCCATGAGTTGGCTGACTCACTTGACGCGCGTCCAGTGGAGAGGGTGCGACTCGAGGGTGGCGGACGTCCGCCCGCTGAAAAAAAGACCCGGCCATAGAAACGGCACTGCTTGAGATGGTGGAACCGGAGACGGCTGGTGATCCGATGACCAAGCGCAAGTGGGTGCGGCGTTCTTTGCGCACCCTGGCCACTGAGATGACCAGAGCAGGCCACGCGGCGAGCGCGCCTACGGTGGCACGGCTGCTGAGAAAGATGGATTACTCGCCGCGCGTCAATGCGAAAGAGAAGGAGCGCAGCTCTCAGCACCCGGAGCGCAACCAACAGTTTGAGTATATCGCGGAACAGACCGCGCGCTTTCGGTCTGCGGGAAGCCCGATTATCAGCGTCGATACGAAGAAGAAAGAGTTGATCGGTGATTTTCGACAAGCAGGGCAAAGTTGGGTGCAGAAGCCGATCGAAGTCAACGTTCACGACTTTCCGAGTGATGCTGTCGGGCGTGCCG
>JACDEG010000366.1 GCA_013816505.1 Pyrinomonadaceae bacterium
CAAAACTTCGACGTTAAGAAGGACGATCTGGCAAACATCTACTACACCGAGTACATCGCGCAGTGGCAGAAATTCTTACAGGAGGTCAAAGTCCGCGAGTTCCGGTCGAAGGAGGAGCAAGTCAGGGGGTTGCGCATCCTTGCCGGCAGCACCGGCGCTACTTCACCACTCGACAGTTTGCTGCGCGAGGTGGCACGTCAGACCAATCTCTCGGCGGCGGCGGGCGGCGGCGTGAGAGGCTGGCTGGAGAGTCTCTTCGCCAGCAAGGTGAAAGCGAATGACAGCCAACGGCAGGTCGAAAAGGAGTTTGGACCGCTGATTAAATTCGTCGCCGGCAAGGACGACAAATCACCGTTGGCGCAGTACCGCAATCACTTGAAGGGCGTCGCCGACAAGATGAACAGTAGCCCGCAACAGTTGACCGAAATCTCAAAGGGGGTGCAGGCGGGCAATAACGCAATAGGCTTGCGCGCCGCGCGGCAAGCCATCACCGATATGATCGAAATTGAGCCGATGAACTTCAGTTCGTCGACCGCGAGCGAGGCCGCCGCGCAACTGTTGAAGCAGCCGCTCGACAACCTGAACACGCTGCTCGTCGGCACTGACTTCGAACAGATGGACAAAGACTGGCAGCAACTCGCGGCGCGCGCGCAGGCGATTGAGGCCGGTTACCCGTTCAGAGAGGGCGCGAACGACACGCCGGTGGCTAAGGTCGCACAGTTCCTCAACCCGCAGGATGGCGACCTGACAAAATTCCTCAACGGGCGGCTCCGGTCCTACTTCGAGGAAGACTGGTCAGTGAAGAAAGAGCACACGGAAAAATTCGCGCCTGAGTTCGTCAACTACCTCAAGAACGCGCGGCGGTTGCGGGACGCGCTCTTCCCCGGCGGGAGCGGCAGACAACCGAACGTCGAGTACAAGTTAATGATCGCGTCGCCGCTCAGGGAAGCGATGGTGAAGATTGAAATCGACGGCACCGTGCTGGAGCAGGACAAGCCCGCACCGCCATTCAGGTGGCCCGGCACCAAGACCGGCGCGCGCCTGACGGTGACGCCGACGAGCGGCCCGAAGATCGGCGAGCCGCAGGCGCGGACGTTCGGCGGCGACTGGGGCGTGCTGCGGATGTTCCTCGACGGCGGCGGCGGCGGTAACGCCGCGCAGCATAATCTTCAGGTGAACGCCGGCGCGCCGGTGCGCCTCGCGCTGCAACCGTCGAGCGGCACCGTGTTCCAGCTTGAGATGTTCAGGGCCTTGCGCGCGCCGAAGAGTTTGCTGACGAACCAGTGAGCGCAAGAGCCGTGTGTGTGACCGGGCGCGGTCGCTCTAATCGCGAGACATCTGGCGCGTCGGGTCCCGGAATCCGCCGGTGCGCTTCGGCGACAACCATTTGTGGTCATCACGGCGACTGCCGGAGAAACGAGGAGAGCGGTTCCATGTCACAGGCCAAAGCTTTACTCGACGCGGGGCAACTCGGCGCGGCCATCGAAGAGGCGACGCGCGAGGTCAAAGCCAACCCGAGCGACACTTCGCGGCGCGCGTCACTGTTCGAGTTGCTCTGCTTTGCCGGCGAGTGGGAGCGCGCCGACAAGCAACTCGATGTGATCGGCCACCAGAGCGCGAAGGCCGAGGTCGGTGTGCAGGTCTATCGCAACTGCCTCAAGGCCGAGCGCGACCGTCAACGTTTCTTCTCCGACGGCCTGCAGCCGCACTTCCTCGTGGAGCCACCAGCGTACGTCGATCTGCACCTCGACGCGATCAATCGCCTGCGCGAAGGCCACACGGCAGAGGCGCGCGCGACGTTGGACCGCGCGGAAGAAGAGCGCCCCGCACTCCCCGGCCGGCGCGGAGAACAGACGTTCGCCGACTTTCGCGATTACGACGACCTGCTCGGCGGCGTGTTCGAACTGTTCGTGCAGGACAAATACACATGGGTGCCAATCGAGCATGTCCTCCGCATCGAGATCATGCCGCCGACGCAACTGCGCGACCTGGTGTGGGCGACCGCCGAAGTCGAGACGCGCGACAAGACGCTGAAGGCATTTATGCCCGCGCTCTACTCCGGGTCGAGCCGGCACGCTAACGATCAAGTCAAGCTCGGGCGGATGACCGACTGGCAGCAGGTCGGCGACGAGTTGTACTTGGCCGCCGGCCGGCGGCTGTTTCTGATTGACGGCGAAGAGGAATCAATCTTCGAGTTGAAGTCCGCCGAGTTCGATGCGACCGACACGGACGCGGCGCAACCGGTGTCAATCAGAATGGACGATGAAGTAATGTAGCGGCGGGACACGAGGAGTTAACATTCAATGTCGTCAGTTGTAGCGATCACATCTTCGCCAATGTCAGCGCCTGCTGAGGTGGTTAACGTCGAAGCCCTGCTCGCGCCGATCAGCGGCGAGAAGCCGGCGGGCGAGAACCTTCAGTATCAGGGACTGCACGATGAGGTGCGCGAGGCACGGCGCGCCGAAGACACGCTCGAACAAGGCGACTGGAAGCGCGACTCGAAGGTCGCCGATTGGCATCAGGTCGAGACGCTCACCACCGAGGCGCTCGCCAACCGCACCAAAGATTTGCAGGTCTGCGCATGGCTCGGCGAAGCAGTCGTCAAGCTCTACGGCTTCGTCGGGCTACGCGACGGCCTGCGCGTGATGCGCGGACTGCACGAACGGTTCTGGGAGAACGTCTACCCGGAGATTGACGACGGCGACCTCGACGCGCGCGCCAACTCTCTGTCGTGGATGGACCAGCAGGTGGCCGAAGCGCTCAAGGAAGTATCGCTCACCAAAAGCGCCGGCGGGACAAGTTACACCCTTCACCACTGGAACGACTCGACGCAGTTCATGATCCCGGAGAACGTGGACAGCCTTGAGTACGAAGAGAAGCAGCGCGTCGCCGCCCTGCGTGCCCGCGCCGCCGAGGAAGGCAAAATCACCGGCGAGGACTGGCGCAACGCGAAGAATGCGACGCCGCGCGCCTTCTACGAAGACGTGTACGCGCTGGTCAACCAGAGTTGGGACGAGTTCGAAGCGCTCAACCGTGTGATCGACGAAAAGTTCGGTCACGACGCGCCGGGACTGAACGCGCTCAAGAAGACACTCGACGATTTGCGCACCCTGCTCGGACAGATCGTTAAAGAGAAGCGCATTCTCGAACCCGATCCGAACGGCCCGGGCGGGGCCGGCGGTGTTTCGAGCGCGGCGGCGGCGCACGGTGGGGCGACCGACGGCGCGGGCGACAGTAGCAATAGTGCGGCGGGCCGCGCTTCTCTCGGCGCTTCGGGGCCGGTGCGCACGCGGCAGGAAGCCCTGCTACGCCTCGCCGAAGTGGCTGATTACTTCCGCAAAACCGAGCCACACAGTCCCGTCTCATATCTTGTTCAGCGGGCGATTCAGTGGGGGAACATGCCGCTTGAGACGTGGCTCGAAAACGTCATTAAAGACAGCGGCGTGCTCGACAATCTGCGCGAGACGCTGGGCATTAACAACACCGACAACGGCGGTCAATAAACTGCGACAACCACTAACTGAAAGCGGGGGCGCGGCCTCTCCGATTCTCTTCGCACGTTCGAGAAGCGCGCCGCGCCCCGACTTCCCCTCCCGCACCTTCGGGCTTACCTTAAAAGGAGACTTTGATGCCGAAAACTGAAAGCACACAACACAAACTGAGCCGTGTGCGCGCCCCCCGCGTGCACATCACTTACGACGTCGAGATTGGCGACGCTATCGAGATGAAGGAATTGCCTTTCGTGATGGGTATCATGGGCGACTTTTCCGGTAAGCCCGCTGAGCCGTTACCGAAACTGAGGGACCGCAAGTTTATCGAGATCGACCGCGACAACTTCGACAAGGTGCTGGCCGGGATGAAGCCGCGCCTCGCCTATCGCGTCGACAACAAACTGACCGACGACGGTAGCAAGTTAAACGTCGAGCTGCGGTTCAACGCGCTCGACGATTTCGAGCCGGATCAAGTCGTGCAGCAAGTCGAGCCGTTGCGCAAACTGATTGAAGGGCGCCGGCGGCTGTCCGATTTGTTGTCGAAGATGGACGGCAACGACCGGCTCGAAGAACTGCTCCAGGAAGTCATGCAGAACACCGGCGCGCAGCACCAACTGAGTGCCGCCCTCAAACTCGACACGCCTCAAGCGACGGGCGGCGACACGAAGGAGGATTCAAATGAGTAAGGAAATGGCGAAGCCGACCTCGGTGACGACCGAGCAGCAAGAGGAAGGTGACCTGCTCGCCCGAATTTTGGACGAAGGGCGACTCGCCCGTGACGAAAACCAGACCGAGCAGGCGAAGGACATGATCGCCGAGTTCGTCCAACAGGTGATGCAGGGCCAGATGGTCGTCTCCAAAGACATGGAAGCGACGATCAATGCACGCATCGCCGCCATCGACAAACTGGTCTCGGCGCAATTAAACGAGATCATGCATGCCGAAGACTTTCAGAAGCTCGAAGGATCGTGGCGCGGCCTCAACCACTTGGTGATGAACAGCGAGACCAGCACGATGCTGAAGCTGCGCGTCTTTAACGCCAGTAAGAAGGAGATGACGAAGGACCTCGAAAAGGCAGTCGAGTTCGACCAGTCCGCGCTCTTCAAGAAAATATACGAGGAGGAGTTTGGCACCTTCGGCGGCGCGCCTTATGGGGCGTTGATCGGCGACTATGAATTCACCAACCACCCGCAGGACATCTCGCTGCTCACGAAGATCAGCGCCGTCGCCGCGTCGGCGAACGCACCCTTCGTCGCGGCGGCGGCGCCACAGTTGTTCGGGTGGGATAGCTTCACGCAACTCTCAGAGGTGCGCGACCTGGCGAAAATCTTTGACCGCACCGAGTTCGCAAAGTATCGCTCGTTCCGCGAAAGCGAAGACTCGCGCTACGTCGGCCTCTGCCTGCCGCACACGTTGATGCGGCTGCCCTACGGCGCTGATACCGTGCCGACCGAGACGTTCAACTTCGAAGAGGATGTCGATGGACGGGATCATAGCAAGTACCTATGGGGTAACGCTGCCTATTCGTTCGGCACGCGGCTGACCGAGTCGTTCTCGAAGTATAATTGGTGCGCGTCGATCCGCGGCGTTGAAGGTGGCGGTCTGGTGCAGGGGCTTCCGACCCATACTTTCAAGACCGACGAAGGTGATGTCGCACTGAAATGCCCCACTGAGATTGCGATTACCGACCGACGCGAGAAAGAGTTCGCTGACCTCGGCTTCATCCCGCTGGTGCATTGCAAGGGCACCGACTACGCCGCGTTCTTCGCTGCGCAGTCGTCGCAGAAAGCCAAGAAGTACGACACTGACGCGGCCAACGCGAACGCGCGCCTCTCAACTCAACTACAGTACATCCTCGCCGTGTCGCGCTTCGCGCACTACCTCAAGGCGATGATGCGCGACAAGATCGGCTCCTTCATGACGCGCAAGAACTGCGAAGACTTTCTGAATCGCTGGATCAGCAACTACGTGCTGTTGAACGACGACGCCAGCCAAGAGTTAAAAGCGAAGTACCCGCTCCGCGAGGCGCGCATCGATGTGGTTGAAGTTCCAGGCAAGCCCGGCGTCTACAAGGCCGTCGCGTTTATGAAGCCCCACTTTCAGCTCGACGAATTGACCGTGTCGCTGCGCTTGGTGGCCGACCTGCCGCAGCCGGCGCAAAAATAGATCGGTCGAATATCTTTAGTGTGACGAGTTTTCAAACTTCTCACGAAAGCTATTCGTTAACCCGACCTGTGACGCCAGCAAAACACCCACGGAGAGAGCGTCTCTGATGGCAGCAAGCGCGTTCACAACAACCACTGTTCTTTCACGTGTTAAGGAGAAAATCATGATTGATGCGTTTCTGAAAATCGAAGGTGTCGACGGCGAAAGCACCGACACGGCGCACGCGGGATGGATCGAACTACAGTCTTTTTCCTGGGGCATCTCCCAAGCCGTCTCAGGCTCGGTCAGCTCACAAGGTTCACTCTCGGCGTCGCGCGCCGATTTCCAAAACTTTTCAGCCTCGAAGTATTTGGACAAGGCTTCGTCAATCCTGGCGCAGGACTGCGCGAGCGGCAAACATTACTCTAAGGCAACGGTTCAATTGCACCGCGCCGGCGAATCGAAAGAGCTTTTCCAGGAATACATTTTCACCGATGTGATGCTCACCAATTACAGCATCGGCGGCAGTAACGGCAGCGACATCCCGGCCGAGTCACTGGCTTTGACCTACGGCAAAGTCGAATGGAAGTACGTCCCGACCAAGGTCGCCGGCGGCAAGGGATCGGGCAGCGTTCCGGGCAGTTGGAATTTAACGACCAACGCGAAATCCTAAACGCCACGTCATACGCGCCGCGTGTCCCCCAGCAGTTCTTGCCCGCTCACGTTGGCGCGTCGGCGTTCCGTCGAACGG
>JACDEG010000791.1 GCA_013816505.1 Pyrinomonadaceae bacterium
ACCCGGCGAAGCAGAACAAAGCGGTGGCGCTCGTCGCCTCGCTCGCCGATGGCGTGCTGTTATGGCAAGTGGCGTGTGAGTACATCGCCGCGAGCCGCAAGCTGACCGCTTACGGGTTAAGCCTCAAGCAGGCGTGCGCGGACTTGCGAAGGCTGCGCGGCGTATGGCAGCCGCTCACGCCGTCGTGGTCAGTGATGGACAAGGCGGAAGCACTGATGGCGAGCGGTAATGTCTCGCTCTGGGATGCTTTAATCCTCGCGGCGTGCGTCGAGGGCGGCATCACGCGCCTCTATTCGGAAGACTTCGACAACTCTCTCGCCGCGCAGACCGGCGTGCAAGTCGTCAACCCGTTTATCTGAAGGAGTATGATTAAAGAACTCGATCAAAATGAAGAGTTTGTCGCGCTGCAAGAGATACTTGCCGACGCTGAAGACGTGCTCGACCTACGCGCCGCCAAACAAGAGGAGCATGACTCGCCGACCGTCTCATTAGCCGAAGTAAAGAGTTCCCTTGCCATTGACTAGCTTGAGGCTTTACTGACGAGGAACTCGTCGTGCAGTCTCAACTACGACATCAAGTACCGCATCGGCAGGGCAGATGTGGAAGGAAACGAAGCAGGATCAATCTGCGGCAGATTGCTTTTATATCCCGCCCGGTTGATTCATAATTGAACCACGAAGTTCAGCCCGTTATGACGTTGACGCATCTCACACCCAAAGATGAAGGCTGGGTCATTCCGATGACACGAGAGATGGCACGCGCCGCCCGTGTCGCCGAAGGTTCGTATGTCGTGCTCTATCTGAAGGAAGGCAGCATCACGGCTGAGATATTGCCGCCCGCCACCGAAGAAATGAAAGAGAGCGTGCGCCGCTTCGCCGAGAGAAACGCTGACTTCCTCGAAGAAATGAAACGTCTTGGCGACTGAAAATTTTGTTTACCTCTCATACCCGGAAGCTGTCGCCCTCCACATCGAGTTGATGCGCTATCTTGGCGAGATTCGTTACGGAGTCTCTGACCGCACGCTCATCGAATCTGCCCTTGCCCGCCCCGCGCAAGCCGCAGCTTATGCGGATGCCGACCTCATCGCGCAAGCCGCGACGCTCCTTTACGGTCTGATCAAAAATCATCCGTGGGTCGGCGGCAACAAACGCACGGCGACGTTCTTAGTTGACAGCTTTCTTAACCGCAACGGCTGGTTTATCTCCGCGCCCCCATCAGAGTTCATCGAATTAGTTCTTGCGGTTGAAGCAGACCGTTGGCAACTGGCTGAGATTGACGCTTGGCTGCGTCGCCACACGAAAACACTTCCCTAACACGAATGCTCGCCAATCAACGGCTTTACCGATGAAGAACTCGGCTTGCAGTCTCAACTTACGACCATCAAGTACCGCATGGTCAGCACAGATGCGGGCGAAAACGCGGAATGAAATATCCCATCGAATTTAAGCCTCGCGCCGTCAAAGCCATACGCGACATTGACGTAGCCGACGCGCTCCGCAAGTTTGAAAAATTGAGCGGCAAGGATTAAAAGTTATTGTGAAAGTGAGGTTCTGAGAGCGATGCGCGCCGAAAAAGAAGTCCCACAACGTTACACCGTCGAAGAATACTTGCGGACGGAACGCGCGTCCGAAGTGCGCCACGAGTACTTGGACGGCGCAGTCTTCGAGATGGCGGGTGAGAGCCTTGCTCACGGCGACATTTGTACGAACCTTGTCGTCGAACTCGGCACAAAGCTGAGAGGCTCTCGCTGTCGCGTGCTATCGAAAGATACGAAAGTCAGAAGCGGCGCGTTGCCCAGTCCGCGCCGCGTCATGCGCGGACTGTTTTCGTATCCCGATCTTGTGATTGTCTGCGGCACGCCGCAGTTTCATGACGAATACACAGACATTCTGCTCAACCCGCAGGTCATCATCGAAGTCTTGTCAGAGGCGACCGAAGCGTTTGACCGGGGCGAAAAGTTTCAGCGTTACCGTGAGCATCTGCCGTCCCTGATGGACTACCTTCTCGTC
>JACDEG010000792.1 GCA_013816505.1 Pyrinomonadaceae bacterium
GGCGCGAGGCCCGAGCGGATCAGTTGCGCGGTGCGGCACGCATCGACGGCCGCAAAGAGCCACGTGCCGATGAAGCCGAGGATGAAGAAGGCGACGCCATCCGTCACCGTCGCCATCTGAATAAAGCTCGCAAAGATCGTGAAATGGACAAGCGCCTTCGATGTCTGTCCGTTGTAGGCCGCGCCGAGGCCGGGGACAACGAACGACAGCATCAGCGCGACGAACGGGGAAGTCTTACGGCGCACGACCGTCGTTGATGGGACACGCGCGCTCGCTTGCTGCCGTTGCAACAATTCGACCCCGGTAACGATACAGTCTTGGCAGTAAGGGAAGCCGCGAATCCGGTGGTCGCACGTCGGGCATAGAGGCCGTGTGCAGCCGCTGCACTGCACGACTGCCCGGTTCATGTTGTGATAAGCGCAGTTCATCAACTTCTTACTTTAATCCCCGTCTTGGATAATTCAGTACCGCTGTCGCACTCTGAATACACAAAAGCTTAAGGTTGTTCGTTCGTTTCGGATTTCGGTTTGTCCGGGGCGGGGATGGAAGGACTCTGTGCCGGGCGCGGAGCGGCGTCGGTCGAACCGCTACCGGAATTGTCGCCAAGTCCAACCGCGCGCTTCAGGTCGTTTGAAAGCGCGGCACTCTTGGCCGTGTGTGCGCCGTGCTCGTAGGTTTGCGCTGCGAGTCGCAAGCTCGCGCGATACATCCCGCCGATTGAGCCGTCGTCCGAGATGGTGTGCGTGCCGACGAGTACCGCGATCAACACCATCGTGGCAACGGTGGCGAGTTGCGGCGAAACAACGTCGTCGAGCCAGCCGCGCAACCACTCCGCCAGGCGTGCGGCAAGTGGCGCGCGCACCTGCCCGGCGTCCGTAGTACCGAGCGTCGCGCGTAATATCCGTTCGTGAAGGCTGTCCGGCACGGGGCGCTCTTCGGTGATATAAGAGCAGCAGGCGCCGATGGAGCGCACTACATGGCCCGGCAGTTCCGTGCATCTCGCACACAGCGCGGCGTGCCGCTCCCAGCGGTGATAGAGATGTGCCGGCAAGAAGCCGTCGAGATAATCGGTGAGATGTTCTTCGAACTCTTCGCAGGTGGTCATCGCCGTTTCCGGCGCAATCCGCATCAGAATGCGCGCTTCGAGCGCGGGTGAAGGCGGCGGGGTGGCGGTGCGACATTCAAGGATGGCGTTTTTGACTTCGCTTAAAAGGTCGTGGCAGACCGGGCAGCGGAGCGCATGTTCGGCGCAGGCGCGCTGCAGATCGGCTGGAAGTGCGGCGTCCAGGTAGTCAGTTAAACGATCTTCGAAATCAGCACACAACATGTCTTTTCCTGTTTCAATCCATCAACCCTCAAGTGTCGTCAGGCCGTTGACGACGGACTGCTTTAGTGTGGGACGAGCCACTTATTTCGACTGTTGCCACAACTGACGCTTTAACATCAGCGGTCAAGCGAAATTACACTGGCCTATCTCTGTCACGTAAACTTTTCACGCAGTAAAATTTTTGGTTCAGGTGTCGCTCATCGCGATGACACGCATGCGGCGCAAAATCTTCGCCAGTTCAATCCGCCCGCGGTTGATGCGCGACTTCACCGTGCCTTCCGGTATCTTCAGCAGATCGACGATCTCTTGGTAGCTCAACTCCTCAATGTCGCGCAGGATGACGCAGGTGCGCAAGTCAGGCGCCAGTTTGTCAATCCCGGCCTGCACCTGCTCGCCGAGTTCGTGACGCTCCATCTCGCGTTGCGGCGAACCTCCCGCCGCGCGCAGATGATAGGTGTGAACCTCAAGGTTCTCGGCCTGTGAGTCGTGCGGCGAGCGCTGGCGTCGGCGGTAGTCATCAATGATTAGGTTGCGCGCCAGACGCATCAGCCAGTTTTGCAGGTCGCCCTGTTTCGGATCGTACTGATCGAGCGACCGGTAGACGCGCACGAACACTTCCTGCGTTAAATCTTCGGCAGAATCAGCGCGTGAGGTGAACCGATACGCAAGATTAAAAA
>JACDEG010000367.1:0-1591 GCA_013816505.1 Pyrinomonadaceae bacterium
TCGCAGATTCCCCTACGCCCCCATATGGCATCGGACACCATTGCGTGGATTCACTAATTCAAGCGACCAATCCGTAAACTCAATCTGAACGAAGGGACCTTTGGATGAATAACAGAATCGACGAGGGTCGCAACGCCCGAAGTTCCGCAGTGTCTTACGACTTACAATTACGCACGGCTTCCATTTTGCTGTCGTGCTCGGCTTTGAGGATGTTCGAGACAGTCGAAAATTCCTGTGATTTCGTTTGCACTCGATTCTGCAAACCGATCATCATCGCGGTCTGCTGCGCCTGTTGATCAAAAAGGCGCTCGGTGCTCGCCATGTCAAAGTTGCTCCCGCCACGGACGAAACCGCTAATTAGACTACCGGCACCCGGAGCGACGATGTTCAGCGCGCCTCCCAACATTCCGCCGAAAATCTTTCCGAATCTTCCGGGCTGTTTCGTGGCCGGAGGCTGAACCGTGGGCAAGCCGGTGCTGGTTGTCTGTGAGGATCGGGTAACGTCTTTCAGGATGTCATTCATAATTTACTCCTTGGGTTGAGGTCAATTTACGACGTTGCGCCGCACTTTTTCAATTTAGCCGCACTTAATTGAATTCGAATCTTATCAGTCGAATGAAATCAATGGAATTTTCGACTGATAAACCTTTACTTTTAAGTTATCGACAGTTTTCGAAAAATGTTTCCTGCCGGAAGAGATTTTTTTCGATTATTCGGATATAGGACGATGCGTGCCGGGGGGAGTGTCAGGATTTCGCATCTTTTCTAGTTCATTCAACAGAGTCAAAGTCGTTTGGAGCGCACTCGCGACCCGTTGGGCGCGTTCCGCTTTGTCCTTTGACCCTTGGCGGATGAGGCGCTCCGCCTGTTGATTCGATTGTTCCAGACGGTTTCGCATTTCCGTTAGCGCCTGATTATCAGGTCCGTCAAACAGTCGTCCGATTGCCGGGTAGTTGAAAATAGCCACCAACTCGCCAGAAACGGCTGGCGCCGAAGCGTCTGCGGAAGCGCCCTCGTTCCTGACGTTCGTTAGTAATGAATCGGGCCTTTTCATCAATTTAGTCGTGAGTACAAAGCCGTCCTTGCCGTAAGCGCAAGCCGTCTTTCCGTTTCAGCAACTCTGGAGCGATCTGATAGTATTAATCCTCGCACCGACTGTCAACACTCTCTGAACCGTTTCAGGTATCACTCGGCATTTTGTTGATTTATTATTTCTTCTTGAGCTACAAACCAGCGGCCAACTCAATGAGGCTGGTTCGTACATCGCGCATTAACCCATGGATCTGAAAATCGTCATCCGCCGCCGGGGAGATGAGCTACAACGTGTCCTACCGTTGGAAGAAGCTTTCGACGGCCTGATGGTTTCTATCGGCAGTGATCCGATGGCCGCCTTACACTTGCCCGGAGACGGCGTCGCCGCTGAACACGCTATTCTCTTATTTGAAAACCAGTTGCCGCTGCTCATCAACCGCGAGGCCGGGACGCAGCTTACAGCGGCTTGCACTTGAGCGAGTAGAGTGAATAGTGTTTAATAAAGTCATGGCTGCGTATTCTTTAGACCTTCGACAACGAATCGTGGACGCCGTCGAAC
>JACDEG010000367.1:1601-6360 GCA_013816505.1 Pyrinomonadaceae bacterium
AACTTATTTCAGAGTTTCACTCACATCCTTCGGAATCGCGCACGGCAACGGACACGGAGATTCTGACGTCGGACACATTCACACCGTCGACAACCATCAATGTAGAGATTCCTCCCGAACAGGCGCCCGCCGCCCGGCAGACAATCGACCGGCGCCCCCCGAAGTCGCAAAGCTTCGCGGCCATTCTTGACAGCCTGCGCACCGAAGAAGACAGCTTCTACTTTCTCGTCGAGGATGGGTCGCAGGCTGGGGAGCGCATTCCGGTTGAGCAGTCGGAGATGCTACTCGGCTGGGACGAGACCGAGCAGTTTATCGCCTACGATGCCGGGAGGGTGGCGACGGCGTGCGCGGTTATTCGCAAAGACTGGAGCGGCGTCGTGGTGCAATCACAACGCGAGGGCGCGGTGACAGTCAACGGCGAGGCCGTCGATACCGCCCGCCGGTTGCGCGACGGGGACGTGGTCTCGCTGATCAAGCCCGCTACTGCCACCGACGTGGAAGAGGCGGAGACACCTCAACTGATCTTTCACGAACCGGCATCGCTCCTCGTACTCGACTCATTGTTGCCGCAACCTCTTCCTCAACCCGTCACCGCGCACTCGGTCAACACTTCAGGACCTGCTCATGGTTCTGCCGCGAACGATCAGGGCGCATCGGGTTTGGCAGTCGGAGCAGCAAGCGCTCGTGCCCACGCCGCGTCGCCTGACTCCGAATCCAACACACACCGTAAAACACATGGCAGAGTTTTTGACCTAAACCGGCGTCATTTCGGCGGCGTCTTCACTCAACTGGATTTGATCGTCATGCTGATCGGCACGATGATCGCGACCTTCGTCATCTATCTTATTCTACGAATCACGTCGTAGAAGTTTTTTGTCCCTTTCGCCGAATCGCGTGTGCTGTTAGAGTGGCAGTGATTTGTTCGATTCGCTCAACAGATAGTTAGCTGAATCATCGAATGGCGCTTTATGCAGAATAAATTCCTCACGTTCGTGAATCGGTTCTGGCGGGAACTCCGCACTGGTAACGTTTCCGGCTGGCTGACGCAATACAGCGACCTGCTGGTGGCGCTCGGCGTCATGGGTTTGATCGGCATCATCATCATCCCCATTCCGACCTTCCTCATCTCGATGCTGGTGATCCTCAACCTGACGATCTCGATCCTCGTGTTGATGGTTTCGCTCTACATCTCAAGCCCGGTACAACTTACTTCATACCCGACGATCTTGCTGCTGACGACGCTATTCCGTTTGTGTCTGAGCATCGCCATCACGCGCAGTATTCTTTCCGAGGGGCATGCCGGCGACGTGATCGGCGCACTCGGCAGCGTGACGGCAGTGGGCGGCATCATCACCGGTGCGGTGGTGTTTCTGATCATCATCGTGGTGCAGTTCATCGTCGTCGCGAAGGGCGCTGAGCGCGTCGCTGAAGTTGGGGCGCGTTTCACCCTCGACGCGATGCCGGGCAAGCAGATGTCGATTGACGCCGACATGCGGTCGGGGTTAATCACACAAGATCAGGCGCGCCGCATGCGCTCCGCCCTCAGCAAAGAATCGCAGCTTTACGGCGCGATGGACGGCGCGATGAAGTTCGTCAAGGGCGACTCGATTGCGACCATCATCATTGCGTTGATTAACATCGTCGCGGGGCTGGCAACCGGCGTTCTCAGCCACGGCATGACGCTCACCGATGCCGGGCACAAATACACGATCCTGACCATTGGCGACGGGTTGTCCGCGATTATCTCTTCAATGCTGATTACCATCTCGGCGGGCATTGTGGTGACGCGCGTGACCGCCGACGACGAGGAGACAAACGTCGGCTCCGACATCGGCCAACAAGTGCTCTCCAACCCGAAGCCGTTATTCATCACAACCGGCTTGCTCGTGTTGCTGTCGCTGATGCCGGGGATGCCGCGCGTCCATTTTCTGATCTTCGCCGTGATCCTCGCCGGCATCAGCTACAGTCTTCACGTGACCCGCAGACGTCTAGCCGAAGCGGCCGCGTTGCGCTCCGGCGTCGATCCGACACAGGGGACGAGCGACGAATTGATACCCACTTTTTCGGTGCCGTTGGCGGTGGTCGTCAGCCCCCAGCTTTCGCACCTTGTCGATCCGAACACCACTTCGGGGGCGCGCTTCCGTGCGGAACTGCCGCGCCTGCGTTCGGCGATTTATTACGACCTCGGCGTGATGATGCCGATGACTTTCGTCAGCGGCGACGCACCTCTCAAAGAGAACCACTATTTCATCGCCATCAAAGAAGTTCCGGTGGTGCATGGCTCGCTTCGCCCTGACTCCGTTTTCGTGAATGACTCGCTTGAAAATATCAAGATTTTCGGTCTCGACGGTGAAGACGTGCTGAATCCGGCGGACTTGAAGCCAGGGGCGTGGATTCCGCGTGCGCAACGCGCCGCCGCCGAACTCGCCGGTCTTAAAGTGTGGGAACCGGCGGAGGTCATCACGCTCCATTTGTCGCGCGTGATGAAGCGTTACGCACACGAGTTTGTCGGCATTCAAGAGGCGCAAGGGTATCTCGACTTTGCGGCGCGCGGCGTGCCGAAACTGGTCGAAGAGGTGGTTCCCAAGACCGTCACCATCCATCAGTTCACCGACGTGTTGCAGCGACTCGTCCAGGAAGGCATCTCGATCCGCGATGTGAAGTCGATTCTCGACGCGCTGTCCGAATGGGGGCGCATCGAAAAGGACACGGTGACGCTCAACGAATACGTGCGCGCTTCGATGAAGCGCTACATCTCTTTCCGTCACACCGGTGGCCAAGACACCCTCTTTGTCTATCTCCTTGACCCGGAAATCGAAGATGTGATCCGCGGTGCGATTCGGCGTACCTCGACCGGTTCGTTCCTTTCGCTCGACCCTTCAATCGCGCACGACATTCTGGGCGCTCTGCGACGAGAAATTGCTGGACTGCCGCCGACAGCGCAGAATCCGGTCATCATCACCGACATGGAACTGCGTCGCTTCGTGCGGAAAATGGTCGAGTTGGAGTTCCCGACGCTGGCCGTTCTCTCATATCAGGAACTGGCGCCGGAGTTGAACGTACAGCCGGTAGGTCGCATCTCAATGCGTCCGTTGGAGGTCGGGTACGGCGGTAATGGGGCCGACGAAGCGACAACACCCGTTCCGGCTACTGCGATGACCCGCAGTACGACGCCGACCACGCTTGCCGAGCAGTATTGATAAGGATGGTTATTGCTTGCTCAAAGGTTCAGAGGAACGACTTAAGAAATTAGCAAATTGACCTGGATGGGTGTTCGGGAAATGGGGGGCGCCTCAGTGTAGAGGCAAGGGTTTGATGAAACTGAAGTTTGTCCCACGGCTCGCATTACAGAGATGCTTGAGTGTTAGCGGCGGGCACCGATGACACGCCCCATAATCTGCGTCGGGTAATTTCCGATTTCGTGATACTTCATTTCGGCCAATTGAGGAAAGTACCGCGCGGCGGCTTGTCCGAGCGGTGAATCGAGGCCGCCGGCCTTCAAATTTTCCCACTTCGAAGCATAGTTCCGCGCAAAGCTGACGGCTTCAGGGCCGACGAAGCCGAAACCGCGGGCCTGCACCAACCCGGTGCGATAAGCGTGCCCCATCGCCAGCGCAACGGTACCTTCGCCGCCGTTATATGCCGCCATCACGAACTTCCAGAACTCGGCCCCGTTTGGCTGCCCATAACGGGAGAACGCGATTTCGCTCAAGCGTTGTGCTTTAAGGTTCAAGAGGCGGGCGGCGGCTGGGATAGCACGCGCCGGATTCAATCTTTCATCGCTGGCGCTGCCAGCAATTCCCACATGCAGTCCGACCTCGCGCGCCGCCTCGCGCCCGAACTGTGCGATGCCTGCGTAGCCATATTTATTAATCACTTCTGGATTGAAGTTTGATTCCTGCGCGAGCAAGCTTTTAAGAACCGCGGGTGACAGTCCCGGACACCATTCGACTGAACGGGCGATGATCTCGTCGAAACGGTGTGTGTCACCGCCACCGATGGCGCGCAGGTTACCGATGTCCCTTGCCGCGACGCGGTCGAACGCAGCACTGACGGCTTCGATTCCACGCACCTCGCCGGCCATCACGTTGGCCCCGATCAAATCACCGGCTTCGTTTAAGGCCGGATGCACCAGGAGCGCGCTGATCGAGTTCCACTCATCAAGTGATTCCTGATGATCTTTGGTCAGCGGCACGCCCACCATTTCCGGGTGCCGCGCGTAGAAGATGAGGTCGGTCAGTTGCCACGAGTCAGTCACGCCGGCCTGGATGGCACGAACAATCGTTTTCAGTTCTTCAAGCGTCCGCTCGCGCGAGACAGCCAAATCAACGGCACTGAAGTTATTCGCTGCCGTTGAAAATTCGTGGTGACGGCCCGCCGCTTCGTTTTTAGTCGACGGGAAGCTGCCCCTCGGCTCCGCCTTGATCCGCGCGTCGAAGTTATTATTTATCGGGCGGGATGCGCGCACCGACCCGGTGCTGGCGATGCTGGACAGTTCAATTAGTTGGGGGCTGATTTTAGTCATTGGTTTTAGCACAACAGAACCTTAACCGTTCTCGACCTCATCCACGCCACGTCACCTGGCGCCAGTTATCAAGGGCACCGAAGCGCCGAGGAAAAAGCACGCCAACTAAAGGCGAACTCAGAATCACTCTAGTAGATCATCACGATGAACGCGATGGATAAAGCCGCTTCAGTTTTTCGCGCGCATCCGTCACCGAAAAGCGCCAGTCAATGGTCGCTTGCTTGTCGTTACGCT
>JACDEG010000793.1 GCA_013816505.1 Pyrinomonadaceae bacterium
ATTGCGCGCGTTCATGCCGTACTCATCCACCGTACGCTCGCGCGCTGTTGTCAGACGCCAGTGCGTCACCAACCGCCCGCTGTCGTACACGCCGAGCGAGGTGTTCGTGTTGCCGACGTCAATGACCAGAAGCATAAAGAATAAACCAAAGAAGCGGGGAGAGGGTGAATGACGAAAAGGCGTGGAGTGCGATCGGCGTGCCTTCCGCGTGTCATCCACTCAATCTGTGCTTTCATCCTTGCTCGAACAAAACGCGCAGGTCATCAGGCAGCGACGAGGGCCGTCCGGTCGTGATGTCAATGTGGACGTTGATTTGTCGGGCGTCGGCGACCGTCTCTCCGCTTAGATTGACGAACGAAGCGTCGAGCGTCAGAGATGTGCGCCCGATTTCGACGACGCGCACCCGCCCCGTGCACTGGTCGTAGAACCGAAGCGACTTGCGATAGTTGATTTCGGTGCGCGCCACGACGGTCATCAACTCGCGACTGCCACTCACCTTGGGCGCGAGGCGCGTGCTGAACAGTTCCATGCGCAGGTCTTCAAGCCAGCGCACATAGACGATGTTGCTGACGATGCCCGCCACGTCCACGTCATATGGACGGATCGGCAGATTCATTTCCGTTTCGATCAATTCCCGTTCATCCCTTCGACGGGCCTGAGCGCGGTAACGTCCCCGGCACGCACGATTCTGATTTTTCCGTCGTTGGTTTCTACCCGAAGGGCGCCGTCGCCCGCAAGCCCGCGCGTCGTCCCCTCGAAGAATTCCTCGCCGAGCGCGACGCGCACACGCTTTCCTTCCGCATACGACGAGCGGCGCGACCATTCACGCCGGGACTCTGCGCCGCCGCCCGCTGCCTGCCATCGCGCGTAGCGACGCTCAATCGCACGAAGCAACGCGCCGAGCAACGCTTCGACATCGGGCTTGCTTCCGGTTAGCTTCTCGATTGAGGTCGCGACTTCACTCAACTCCGGCGGGAACGCGCGCGCCGTCAGGTTGATGCCGATCCCGATGATGCACGCGCGGCCCCGTGGTGGATTCTCGACGGTTTCAGCGAGGATGCCGCATAGTTTACGCCCGCCTGCGTGAATGTCGTTCGGCCACTTGATGTCCACTTCAAGGCCGCACGCTTCGCGCAGCGCGTCCGCAACCGCGATAGCCGCCATCAGCGTCAGAAGCGGCCATTCTTTCATCTCCAACCGCGGGCGCAGCACGATACTGAAATACAGCCCGGCGTCCGCCGGCGATACCCACACACGCTGCTGCCGACCGCGCCCCGCTGTCTGCTCGCGCGCAACGACGCACAAGCCTTCCGGCGCGCCACCCGCCGCCTGCCGCGCCGCCTCAGTATTAGTCGAAGCCAGCGAATCGAAGCGCAGGATCGTGAGACGGAGTGGCATGGGATTTTGATTACATTGAACAGTTTTGAGTTTTCAGTTTTCAGCTCAAAACTAAAAACTGAAAACTGTTTCCTTCTGCCTTACCCTTCATCCCTCATCCCTCATCCTTCATCCCTTCTTACTCGCACTCCTGCCGCTCGACTTTGAACAGCTGCCAATCGCCCGCGATGCCGTCGAGGGTGTGCAGGCCGTGATTGATGAAGCGGATGCCAGAGCCGGCGACGAGGTCTTTCACCGTGCTTGAGACGAGCACCTCGCCAGAGGCGGCGCATCCCCTGATTTTCGCCCCGATCTCGACGGCCAGTCCTCCAACTTGCTGGTCTTTTAAGATTTCGCACTCGCCGGTGTGCAGCCCGGCCCTGATTTGGACGCCGAGGCGCGAGGCATATTCGTTAATCGCGCAGGCGCACCGCACCGCGCGCGCCGGTCCGTCAAAGGTGGCGAGCGGCCCCGGCCCCGTCAGATCGATCTCGCGCCCGCGGAACCATTCGATCTCTTTGCTGACGTGGGCGCGCAGGCGTTGCAGCAAATCGCGCCAGCGACCATCGCCAAGTTCGGCGGCGCGCGCCGGCGAATCGGCGATGTGCAGGAAGAGCACCGTGGCG
>JACDEG010000794.1 GCA_013816505.1 Pyrinomonadaceae bacterium
GGCAGCGCTTGTCCTCGACGCGAAGCGGATGGCGCTCAGCGATGAACCGGCGGCGGAGATTCTCAGTCTGATCCAACAGAGGCTCGAAACCGGCGTGCGCAAAACGGCGGAGGCGACTCAACCGCTCGAAGCGGAAGTCGCCGCCCCGGCAAGCGCCGTGCGGGCCATCGAGCGTAGCGCCGGGCGCGTCGTCGAAGCCGTCGGCAGCCAACTCTCGGCAGTCGGTGAAAATTAACCAAAGCCGGTTGACGAATGCGGCGCCCGTTGTCATCGGCTCCTTTCGTTGAGGGTTGGCCGCCGCCGAACCATTTTATGAGCGAAGTCTTAGAGAGGGTGCGCGGAGTGCGTGAGTTGCCGCTGTTCCCGCTGCCGCTGGTGCTGTTTCCGGGCGTCCCGTTGCCGCTCCATGTCTTTGAGCCGCGCTACCGCCGGATGCTCGCCGATGTGCGCGCGGGCAACAATCTGTTCGGCGTCTCATACTTCGACGCGAGCACAGCGCCGGGGCGTGACCGCCCGCCGGTCGGTCAGGTCGGGTGTGCCGCCGAGGTCGTTGAAGTTCAGCCGCTGTCCGACGGACGCTCGAACGTCCTCACCGTCGGAGTCGTGCGTTACCGCGTCGATTCGTACCTCATGCGGAGCGATTCGTACCTCGTCGGCGAGGTCAGTTTTTTCGCGGATGAGGCGGAGGATGAAGGCCAGCTACGGCAAAGCGCTGGCGAAGTGAAAGAGTTGTTTATGCGGATCGCACGCGCGGTGCGGACGATCAGCGGCGAGCGTGAGGCACTTCCCGAACTGCCGGACACGGAGCCAGAGCGCTTTTCGTTCCTCGTCGCGGCGGCGATGGAGTTGGACGCGGAAGTGAAACAGGAATTGCTCGAACTCGAATCCTGCGGCGAGCGTCTGCGGCGCCTGCGCGATCTGCTGGCGCTGGCCGTCGACAACTACGAGGAGCGTGCGCGGGTCCACGCCGTCGCCAAGCGCAACGGCCACGGGGGCAAGAAACTCGACTTCGACGAATGACTTCGACGAATAACTGTGCAATCAACTGAGCGAATCGAAGGCGGTCAGGAAACTTCGCGCGTCACCGTGCGCGTGCTCTTCTTCGGTGCGGCGCGCGACGCCGCCGGGTGCGACGAGACGGCGGTCGAGGTGGGCACTCCGGCAACCGCTGGAACGGCCTTCGCGACGGTGCTTGAGACGTACCCGGAACTCCGCCGCTTCGGGCGCGCACTGTTGGTCGCCGTCAACCAGGAGTACGCCGTGTTGGAAGCTGAGGTGCGCGACGGCGACGAGATGGCCGTCTTCCCGCCGGTCAGCGGTGGCAGCGGTGCGGGCGGCACAGGCGCGGAGTTGGAACTGCCGGCAGCGGACGCGCAAGATTTCTTCGAACTGACGACCGCGCCGATTGATGTCGGCGCAATCGCGCGGCGCGTCGTCCCGCACCGCTGCGGAGCGACGGTCACGCTCGACGGCTACGCGCGCGAGTGGACACGCGGACGGCAAACGCTCTACCTGGTCTACGAAGCATATGCGCCGATGGCTCTCGGCGAGATGCAACGCCTCGGTCATGAAGCGCGCGCTCGTTTCGACATCGCGCACATCGGCATCGTGCATCGCACCGGCCGCACTGAGATTGGCGAGACGAGCGTCGTCATCAGCGTCAGCGCGCCGCACCGCCGCGCTGCGTTCGAGGCGTGCGAATGGGCGATTCGCGAGTTGAAGCGCACCGTCCCGATCTGGAAGAAAGAGTTCTACGAAGGCGGCGAAGTGTGGGTCGAAGGCGAAGGTGCCGCGAACGCCGGTGCTCCGGGGACTGCCGCGCGATAAAAGTTTGACTGACTAAACTAAAGCGCCCCGCGCGGATTCAATCCACGCGGGGCACTTCTCGATTACTGGTGGTTACTTTTGCCTTTTACCTTTTTACTTTTCTTTCCTACTTAACCACTCTCCTATCATTCGATTGAGACGATCACTTCTTCCTCTGCGGCGGCATCGACGAGCGA
>JACDEG010000368.1 GCA_013816505.1 Pyrinomonadaceae bacterium
GAGTATCTTCTGTGCGCTCGCCTCCGGTATCACGTCGCCCTCAAGCCAGTGCTGAATATAGCCTCGGCAATACGGCGCACCATCTAAGCCAAGTGATTCACAGCACAACAAAGCGACCGCTTCGGCTTCGACTTCGCGCAAGTTCTTTGGCGTGCGCTCGCTGTCGGTGAAGTCTGCTTCTGACGTGTGCGATAGGACCACGTGAGCCAGTTCATGGAGCAAGGTCTTGGCAGGAAGCTGCGCGACCGGGTTGACGGCGACCTGGCGACGGCGGGCGTACCCTTGACAGTTGCCGTCCATCATCTCGAACGGGATGCTCTCAATATTCAGTGTGGCGAGTGCCCGCGTGACATCGAACTCCGGTATCTGTGGGGTTGGCATCTCTTCGCCTTCGGTCTGAGCGATAACGAACCATCGCGGCTTATAGACAAACGCCGTGTAAGTCTGCGGCTCATCGTCGGTGCTGTCGTCACTGCGCCGCTGGCCGGTGATCGGCATACACAGCACCAGCGCGCGTTCGCCGCGTTTGACGTTCCTGCCTAGTGCTTGCCAACCGGGGAAGGTCTTGATCGGTCCGGGCTGCAGGTTGCGCTGCTGGCACTGCACAAGCGCGAGCAGTTGATTACCAATGCTGTATTGATGGAAAGCTGTGTAGGCTTCGAGTACCAGGCCGGGCGTGCTCACCGCTTGCGTCAGGATCGTTGTCCAGCTTGGGACATTCGGTGTTTGACTTGTGGTGTTGTTATGGTAAGTTTTCACTGTTTTGACCTTTCGATGGATGAAGGGTTGAAGCCGAGGGGCGCGGCTGGTATCCGCGTCCCTTTCTTATTTGCGCGACGGTTGGCGATGCTCAATGACAAAGACCACTCACATTGCTGTGTCATGCAAAAAAGCAAACCGTTCAACCGTAACGACAGTGCAGGCACGACAGGGTTCCCGTTGAGTCAATGGGGCGCTTGGCCGTAGGCGAAGCGGAATCCGCAATGAAGTGGAGTACGAAGCAGCAGCGCGTTTACGCAGCGAAGCGTCAGCGGAGCGGAGTGCGCGAAAGCGGAGTGTTGACGAAACGAAAAGAAGGATGGAGCGAAGCAAAGCGCCCGGCGGAGCGAGAGCGGAGCCGCTTGCCATTGACTCACGGGATGTCGTGGTAGGATTTGCTCGGTTGAACGAGATAGAAATCAATCAGCAGCAGGGCGGCGGTAGCCGCTCCGCATAACTTCGACCTGGTGTCGAATCCTCATCTCGCCCGCGTTTTTTCAAGGGCGAAGGCGCAGCCTATATTTGCTAGAATGGCTGGGAGAACAAAAGGGAAGAACAGCACTATCGCATCTACGTAAACTACAAGTGGTAACGAACAACGACGCCTGTCACACGCAAGGCATTTTCTTCAGCGACCATGGCGAAGAGCAAGAGCCTCAACAGCGAGGAGCAAGCAGCAGATAGCATCAAGCCAGCAACAGATGCGCGGCATGGCTTACAGCTCATCCCAGGTAAAGAGCCAGGAATTAAAATCGGTGCGCCAGCGGATGAAAGCCTGTGCGAGTTGATCGAATCGTTCAAGCGCCCACACAAGAATCAGCGGCCATCGCCGGATGATGATGACCTGCCGCCTGCCGCGTGAGTCATCTTTGACGTTCTAAATGCGCTGGGATATTTTAGTTATGATCGGTAACAATGGCGGTGTTAACCATGAGTAATCTCGACCTTTCCAGATATGGCGGCAGAGCAGATATTGCTGTTCATCTTCACGCCGCGGATGAACATCCATCTTGATTGATTCATGGCACCGTGTCAGAGCCTGCGCTCAGCGGTAGGAGCGACGGCGAACCGAGCTGTTCGAGGAACTTTGCATGAAGATACCTTGCACGCTGCTGACGACCGTCGCCAACGGCGTCCTAAGACCTGCGCACGACCGCCAGCCGGTGATGCTGCACGGGGCGGACTACGGCCGGTGGTTGGACACCGAGGCGCGCCAGATGGAGCTACTGCCAGAGTTGTTTGCGCCCTACCCGGCAAAAGAGATAACGTCGTACCCGGGGATCACGCTGGACAACCAATCGACCATCGTCCACGCTCAGCTCATCAACTCACTCTAGGATTGAACCGGCAGCCGCTCACCAGAAACGCCCAGTAGCCTACGAGATCGTTTACTATGACTCCTACCGACTCACCACTCCTCGTACAGTTCATCGTCATAGCACGACAGCAATTCGCGGACAATGGCCTTCATTATTGCCTGTAGTAACTCAACTTAATCTTCGATCTTGCACGTGAAATACCGTCGCGTATCGACATTGATCCCGTACAAAACTTATTTCGGGCAAGCTGAACAATTGCCTTCGCCGATCACACTACCCTTTGAGAGCAGCAATCGGCGGCTCAAGACGAAAAAAATTAGGACTTAACAAAGGAGGATTGCAATGGATCAGCGAACGCGAAGTATAGTCAGTGGGGAAAATATCGGTGCGTGTTTCAGGCTGCTTGCGTTGATGGGTAGCTTTCCTATACAGGAGGGACTGAGATGAACCGCACAGTACCACGTGTTGTCACAATTGACATCGAAACCCTCCCATCACTTCACCCGGTGGAGGGTGAATCACGAGCACCAAAAATTGCTAAGAGTACGGACCATTACGCCCGCACCGCGCTTTCCGGCGACTTCGGACGTATACTTTGTATCGGCTATGCGGATGAAGATAGCGCAGGTAGCGTTAAACGAAGCGTGATTGGTTGGGACGAGGGTAGTGAAAGATTCCACTGTGATGAACGCTGCACGCTTGCCGGATTTTGGGAGATAATGCGCGGCTTCCGCACGGGAGTTGACCGCATCGTGGGTCACAACCTTTTCGACTTTGATTTGAGGTTCATCTACAAGCGTTCGGTTGTTCACGGCGTCAAGCCAACCGTCGAACTGTCTTTCGCTCGATACCGAAACCAGCCGCTCTTCGACACGATGTGCGAGTGGGAGAGGTGGGGGTACGGCTCAAAGATAAGTCTCGACCGACTCGCGCGAGTGCTTGACTTGCCGTCGTCCAAAGAGGGCGGGGTGGATGGGTCGCGTATTCACGAACTCTTCATAGCAGGAGAGCACAAGGCGATTCACGATTACTGCTTGCGCGATGTTGAGCTAACGCGATTGATTTACCGCCGCATGGTCTTTGCTGATGATGTTGAAGCCTCAACCCTCAACATCAAACATCCAATACAGAGGCAGAACCCTTACCTCTCCGTTGGGTTGTCCTGAAATGCCAAATCAAGATGAGCCTTTGGATCAACACGCTCAAGCTGGGCGCGCAAGGAGACGCTGAACGGGCGCGAGAAATACTCTATTTCGAGATTCCCAGTGCGTTGCGGCAGGCAGACTTGTCGAACGGAGGCAGATACGAAGGCATTGTCCCGGAAGTGACCCGGCGTTTTATCGGCAATCTCCCGAAAATCGAGCGCGGCATGGCGATTTCCCGTGCTGACGACTTCGTTGATTACATTGTTGACAAAGTAGTAGCGGGGATTGAGCGCACACTGCTCTTGGTCGAGTTCTGTTGCGCTGATCCCGATCTGACAGTTGATGATCTGGCGCGAGAATTCACCGGATGGAGCGGATTGAAGCGAAATCAGGAATACAAAGCCAAGTACGTCGCCGACAACCTGCACTCGATGATTAAAGCCGGTGTGGCTTTGCCTGCTGCCATTGCATCAACCGTCAGCGTTGTCGGCGAACCCCATTATGAGTTCAACGAAATTGCCTTGGCGCGCGGCTGGCAGATCGAGTTTAGTTGGAGCGAGTTCAAAGAGGATGCAGAGATAGATAAAGAGTATAGATGGTTGAGCGAGTCCGATTTTGAAGAAGAACCTGACCGTTCGGCGGAAACGATTGATTATGGTTCGATCAGTGTCGGACGGGTTGTTCTTAACCTGACGAAATTTATCGATAAAGAGACGGAGCTAGACTTTCAAAAGTTGAGCGAAGAGATAAGCAGCGAGATCGCTGCACTGCTCGAAAGACATCACCAACAGAAGTCTCAGGACGGCTACAAACCGATTGCTTGGCATAACGTCTTCTGGGATGTGTGGCTTGAGTATAAAGGGCTTTACCTGCACATCGAGATGCGCGATCCACATTGCGCCGTCGATCACCAACTCGCCGACCATATCGCCGCCAACTACCCGGAAGTCACCAAACCGAAACGTCTGAACATCGCTCGCCGTCGCAAAGCATTCCACGACGAATGTCGGGCGCTGATCCTTGCGCGCCTTAAATCATGGGCAAGCACTTTCGATTCAAGATGAGCATCCATCATTGGTAGGGAAGTCGAATCGCATAACGCTATGAAGGACGCAGCATTTACATCTATTCCGAAAGCAGTCGTTTACCAAGCTGCTCAGTTGGCTCGCCTTTGTTCGACCGAAAGCACGCAGGAACGAGTGTTAGTTTCGCAGTCTGCCGCGTTGTCAGTTCGCAAACGAATTGAGACGAGTATCGGGCTACGTACGGAAGACGGTCGTTCTAATGGGCTTAATTACGTTGAACTGCTCGACATTTGCGATTTCACAATCAATGGCTGGCACACGGAAGTGCGTACCATCACTTCCAACACAGAACGCGCTCTCTATGTGCCGACGATGCCCTTAATGGTCGGCGTATTGTCTGATTTCTATCTTTGCACCGTCGTTGATGTTGCGCTGACCGAAGTCGAAATCATCGGCTACGTCGAACATGATGAACTGAAATCTGCTGAACTGAGCGCCAACGGTCTGTTCGCCGTTCTGCCGGTTGACATGCTGCGCCCCTTCAATCAGTTGCTCGACCTGCTGAAGACAGATCGCAAATGCAGTGAAGATGAACTTCGCGTTTTTAGTGAGTGGCAGACGCGCGCCGACCGCATCGTGCGCGGATTGAGCGCTTTACTTGAATCCGAAGACTCATTCGAGCCGGAGCAGATTACGCGACTCGTCGCCGGTCTGCATGATGATCTCCTCCGTATCGGCGGCAAGCGGCTTCCGCTCAGTGGTCTTGAGCCGTTGTTTGATTCTCTCTTTCAGCGATTCGGCGTTGAAGAACCAGTGCCTGCTGCTCCCGGCAGCCCGGTTGTTTTTAGCAACAGGATTGAGGAGAAGAGCGTCGCAAAGAATGAAAAAACGAGAGACCGCTTCTTCCGCAATGAATTGACAGTGCGACAAAGGGTTTCGCTGTACAGAGACTTACTGGATAAAGATTCAGTTTTTGAAGAACATCGTCAAATGAAACGGATACTTGATCGCGCGACCGCTGGTGCGCACGGTGCTTCACCTAATCGCCGCGCTACTGTCCAGAGAATTAGAGAAAAGCAGGCGGAAAGAGCGTGGGTTGAGCCGCCGAAGCGACAAACTTTTCAGTCGAAGAGCGATATGAGCGAAACAAACATTTTGAGCAGCGACGAGGACGGAAAGGCAACAACACGCATGACACGACTTGAAGACCTCACGCCCAACGCCGCCGTGAGAGGCATCCTGCCAGACAATTTGGTGACGGTGATTAACGCCAAATGGCACGGCTCCGATGTCGTCGAATTGACTTACAAAGATTCTGCCGGACATCTGGGCAACGAACTGCTTTACCGCGACCGCGAGCCGACATTGGAGGTCGCCTCGACGGGCCGTCCCTGGAGTTTTGACGCTGATGGCGATTTGTTGCGCCTTGTTTCAGAAGCCCACCGCATTCGACTCGCCTATTTGTTTGATCCTCTACTCGCTGTGCATACCTCGCTCGTTGAACCGCTGCCGCACCAGATCACCGCCGTCTATGGCGAGATGCTGCAACGGCAACCATTGCGTTTTCTGCTCGCCGACGACCCTGGCGCGGGCAAAACAATCATGGCGGGTCTATTAATTAAAGAGCTTTTGATTCGTGGTGATGTGCGGCGGTGTTTGATCGTGTGTCCGGGCGGACTGGTCGAACAGTGGCAGGATGAGTTAAGTCGCAAATTCGGCTTGCCCTTCGAGATTATGACGAACGACAAACTCGAATCGGCGCGCACGGGCAACTGGTTTAAGGAGAACCCGCTCGCCATCTGCCGCTTGGATAAGCTCTCGCGTAACGAGGGCGTGCAAGCGAAACTGGAGGACACCGATTGGGATTTGATCGTCTGCGACGAGGCACACAAGATGTCGGCTTCGTTCTTCGGTGGAGAAATCAACTACACGAAGCGTTATCGCTTGGGGCAACTGCTATCGGGTCTGACGCGCCACTTTTTGCTGATGACCGCAACGCCGCATAACGGCAAGGAAGCCGATTTCCAACTCTTCATGGCGCTCTTGGATGGTGACCGCTTTGAAGGCAAGTTCCGCGATGGCGTTCACTCGCAGGATACG
>JACDEG010000024.1:0-9882 GCA_013816505.1 Pyrinomonadaceae bacterium
GGGTAGAACGTCTCGACGTTCCACAACGCGCCGGACTCTTTCGTCATCAGGTTGCGCGTGAAGATGGCGCCGGGGAAGTAGGTCGTCAGTGCCACCGTGCCGAAACCGGCGCTGTCGCCGAAGAAGCCGTACTGGTTGTGCCGCGCCAGATTATTGCGGAACACGAACCCCGTCGCCTGCGCGCCCCAGACCTTCGTCAGGTTACCCACTTGGAGGATCGTGTTGTGCTCTATCGTCACTTGGTTAGCACCATCTCCCAATTTCAAGAAGCACCCGTCGCCGTCGTACGGCCATCCCTCAATCTCTAACAGATTGTTCGCCACCCGGATGCGTCGCCCGCGCGGCGAGTTCGGGTCGCTGAACAGCGAGTCCCGACCCGCAATGTGTATCCCGGCGGCCACTTGGCGCACCGTGTTGTTAGTGAACTCGACATCCTCGACCACCGCCGCCCACCCGCTGTCGTTCGGTCGCGGCGTGAACAGGATCGCATAACCCACTTGCGCATCTGCCCAACAGCCCTCGAACAGGTTGCCGTCAATGACGACGCGGCGCGCGTTCTTCAACTCCAACAGATTCTTGACCGTCCACTGCCCGCGCCATGCGAGCGGCTTCCGGAAGTGGTTGCGGCGGATCACGATGTCAGATGGGATCAGCCCCTGCGCCGCTAAGCCGCCAGTGGCGCCGCCGAACATGACGTTCTCGCCGGCACCCTCCAGATAATTATTCTCGATGCGGTACGGGCCGGGGCCGTTCCAGCCGGCAATCGCCTGCGAATCGTAGCCCACGCCCTTAAAGCTCGAGATATGCGAGTTGATGATCTCGGTGGAGGCGCTGTTGAGCGCGATGCCGCGCTTGAGTTCCCCGTCATCAGCGGCATGAATGTAGCAGCGGTCGATGACGATGTTGTGCGGCACATTGTCAAGCGTGTTTTGAGCACCGCCGCCGTCACCGAGAAGAATTAAGTCATATAGAAAAGCGGCACTGCTGGCCTGTTTAAATTCAATCCCGATAAAACGAAAGTGGTGAGAGTATGGAGCAGTGCTCAGTACCGGCTCCGCAAGGCCGACTGAGACGAGCTTGGGCATCACCCCGGAGTACGCGGGGGTGATGCGGGTGTTCGGTCCCGGCAGACTCGTGTCCGGCGCCGATGTGCGTACTGTGATCCAGTTCGCACCGGGCTTGTTCGGTAGAACGAAAGGACCGATAAACGTTCCGCCCGCTTCAAGCAGGATGGTGTCGCCGGGTTGTGCCGTGTTCAGCGCCGCTTGAAAGTTTCCGCCAGAGGGGACGAATATAGTGTTTGCCTGGGCCGGACTGCTCGTCCAACCCGTCGCCACCAAACTCGCAAACACCACAGCCAGAAAACGAAGGGCAAAAAGAGACGAACTCGACAGTCGTCGAGCAGTCCATAGGATGGGAGAAGTGGACACTTGAAGTTACCTCGTTGTTGTGAAAGACGGAAAACCACCACGGCAGTACAAAGCACGACCGAGCGCATGACCCACTACGGGCGAATGCTGTGGCGGCTAACCCTCAGGTTAATTGTTACTTAATTGTAGGGGTGTGAACGAAACGCAATAACGACAAGGCGCAAGCTGACTTGGCCCTGGTAAACCGATATTGAAATTAGGAATCTTGGGAAGAATGCTAGCGCAACGCGGCACACAAGGCTAAGTAACATCTGTGTGTCACGGATTCGACTCTCATGATTAGAGCCGGCACGTTCTACATAATGTTTACCTAATTATTTACCTGTCGGCGGGCTAGTGTGGTGCCTCCCTGATTCGTCAAATGCCCCATCTTTGAAAACAGCGAGGCGCAAAACGCGTCTACCCTACTGAATGCGGCCACCCTACTGAATGCGGCCACAAAGATTGTTGCAGGGAGGTTGTAATTTGCTTGTAAGACAAAAAAGCCATCGAACAGTTTTAAGTTTTCAGTTTTGAGTATTGAGCTGAAAACCGAAAACTCAAAACTGAAAACCGTTTGCTTTTCGACTTATCTTACGCACTCACTCGGCGGCATGGTTTTCCGCCGGGCGCTGTGGCCGCATGTGCGGAAATAGAATCACGTCGCGGATTGAGTGCCGGTTGGTCAGAAGCATTACGAGGCGGTCGACGCCGATACCGATGCCGGCGGCGGGCGGCATCCCATAGGCGAGCGCGCGCAGATAATCCTCGTCCATTTGCATCGCCTCTTCGTCACCGCGCTCGCGCGCTCGCCCCTGCTCGGCAAATCGTTCGTACTGTTCCGCCGGGTCATTTAATTCCGAAAAGCCGTTCGCCACTTCCATTCCGGCGATGTACAACTCGAAGCGCTCGGCGATGGACGGATCGACGGGCGAAGCCTTCGCCAGCGGCGAGATCGGCTTCGGAAAGTTGGTGATGAATATTGGCTGCGTCAGATGCGGCTCCGCGACCTCTTCGAACAGGCGTGCGATGTGGCGCGCCGTCTCTTCGGCGTCGGCGGGCGCGCCGTTGTCCACCGCCGCCGCTCCGGCACGCTGCCACGCATCGGCGAGCGCGAAGTTCGCTTTCAAGGTGTCCTCCGCCGCCGACGAATAGCCCGCGCCGGCGGTAGCTCCCATCGGTCCTTGCTTCTGCTCGTCGAGGAAGGCGACGAGTTGGCGCACGCGGAGCGCGTCAAGCAGCCAGCCGTCGTCGAACCGCTCGCCGCCCATCTCGCGGAATTGCAGCGGCCAGTATTTCGCCACTGCCTGTCGCATCGTCAGACGCTCGAAGGCGCGACCGAAATCAAAAGCGTGCCCGCCGAAGCGGACGTGCGTCGCGCCGTTGACACGCTCGATTGTCGCGCGCAGCATCACTTCGCAGAAGTCCATCATCCCGACGGCGTCCATGTAGGCGCAGTAAAATTCGAGCATCGTGAACTCTGGGTTGTGGCGCGCCGAGAGACCTTCGTTGCGGAAGTTGCGGTTGAGTTCGTAGACGCGCTCGAAGCCGCCGACGACGAGCCGCTTCAGGTAAAGCTCCGGCGCGACGCGCGCGTAGAGGTCGATGTCGAGCGCGTTGTGATGTGTCTTGAAAGGTTTTGCCACCGCGCCCGTAGCAATCGGCGACAGCATCGGCGTTTCGACTTCGACGTAGTCATGTTCGTCGAGAAAGCGACGCAGTTCAGTGATAAGTTTCGAGCGCCGCGCGAAGACTTCGCGCGTCGTCAATTCGCCGTCGCTGTGATCGATCTTTAAACTCCCGGCGATCAAATCGGCGTAGCGTTGACGACGGCCTATTTCGGGGTCGCTGATGCCGTGCATCTTGTCGGGCATCGGCAGTAGCGCCTTGGCGAGGAAGGTCAGCTCGCGGACGTGTACCGACAACTCGCCGGTCTTGGTGACGAACAGAAAGCCCTCGGCGCCGACGAAATCGCCGTGATCGAGAAGCTGTAGCAGTTCCCATCCGTCCGCTTCGCGCCCGTCGGTGTGGCGCGCCGTCGCGTCGTCCCGGCGCACATAGATTTGCAGCCGCGAGACGCCGTCCGAAAGATGCACGAAGGCGGCCTTGCCCATCACGCGCGGCGGGACGGCGAGCCGGCCACAGACGCGCACGGTGAGTGGGTTGAGCATCGCGTTCGCGCGCTCGATCTCTTCGGGCGCGGGGCGTGCGCCCTCTTCGGCGGCCTGTGGCGCGAGCGGCAAGAACTTTTTGACGATGGCGGTGATTGTGTCTTCACGGTCGGGGTTGACCACGCGACTGCACGCAAACTTGTTCGGGTAAGCGTTGCCGACGAGCGCGGTAATCGCCGCGAGGTGCTCGCGCCGCGCGCGCGTCTGGTCGTTGTCTTCGATAAACGTCATGCTCATTAAATATTCGGCCTTCGGAAAAGTTTGAGGGCTTAAAATAAGCGTTCGACAGTCGGCAAGCAAGCGGCGCCATCTGAAATCCGACGGCGGGCGGCGAGCGTCTGACAACCGGCCTTGAACGTGGTAGATTTTCCCATCAACAATGCGCGAAAAGATTCTTGCGGGGCGAAGGGAAGCGCTCGTAGCGCGCGAGCGCCTGCGCGCGACCGGCCAAAGCCTGGTGATGACGAACGGCTGCTTCGACCTACTGCATGTCGGCCACGTGCGTTACCTCGAAGCGGCGCGCGCTCTCGGCGGCGCGCTGCTCGTCGCCATCAACAGCGACCGCTCGGTGCGCGTGCTCAAAGGGGCGGGGCGGCCCGTGATGAGCGAGGACGAGCGGGCCGAAATGCTCTCCGCGCTCGTCGCAGTTGATTACGTAATCGTCTTCGACGAAGATTCGCCGCGTGACTTAATCGCCGAACTGCTACCCGACGTGTTGGTCAAGGGCGGCGACTACGCTCCCAACGAAATCCACGGACGCGAAGAGGTCGAGGCCGCCGGCGGTCGCGTCCTCGCGCTGCCGTTCGTCGTGGGATCATCAACATCTTCCATCATTGAGCGGATTAAAAGTGTTTCCGAAAGTTAGCGACCGCTTGTGATGGTGTCATCAGTTAGTCGAAAGCAGGCGGCGATGCGAACGCATGGCAACGTAAGCTTGTGCGTATCACATTCCATTGATGTCGGAAGGCGTTAAGCACGCGACATGAGCACAGTCGAATCAGTCTCGAATTTACAAATCGCTCTGCGGCGCGTGACAGAGGGCCCGGAGTTCGCGCGTCTGGCTTCCGAGGTCAGAGGCGGCGCGCGTGTCGTGTCGGTCAGCGGCTTGACCTCGGCGCCGGCGCGGGCACTCGCGCTCGCCGCGTTACAGCGCGAGACTGGGCGGCGGTTCGCGCTGGTGCTCGAAACCAACGGCGATCTTGAAGCATGGGAGCGCGACCTCTGTTTTTGGATCGGGGTGCTACGCGCCCGCGGCGGTGGCGCCGCCGCAGAGGACGCGCGGCGATTAACCGCCGAGGTGATGATGCTGCCCGCTTCGGAGGGCGACCCGTACGCGGGCGCGTCGCCGCACGCAGAAGTTTTGGAGCGGCGCGCGCTGACGCTGTGGAATCTGGCGCACGGGCGTGGCGACTTTGTGCTGCTGTCGGCGCGCTCGCTGGCGCGGCGGACGGTTTCGCCGAAGCAGATCGTCAGGGCCGGCGCGGTGCTGCGCTGCGACGAAGACTATGCGCCGGAACGCCTCGTCGAACAGTTGCTCGTGTCAGGCTACGTGCGCGAAGACCCGGTCGGGGCCGTCGGCGAGTTCTCGCTGCGCGGCGGCATCCTCGACGTGTGGTCGCCGGGGCACGACTCCCCTCTGCGCGTCGAGTTCTTTGGCGACACCGTCGATTCGATCCGTGAGTTTGACCCTGACACGCAACTCTCGGTCGCGCAGTTGAGAGAGGCCGAGATCGTGCCGATGCGCGAATTCGCGGTCGGGGCCGACGATTTTCGCTTGTGGGCGGAGGCGGCGCGCGAGTGGTTCAACGACGGACGCTTCACGCGCGCGCTTGATGACCGCATTGTGCATGCCGGCGCGGGCGAAACGTTCGCCGGGTGGGAGTGGCTGATTCCGCTGGTGATGAACACGAGTGCGAGTGCCCTCGACCACCTCATTGCCCGGGATGGGGACGTGGTGCTGGTCGTCGACGAGCCGGGCGGCGTCGAGCGCTACTTCAGCTCGATGTACGAGACGCTGGCGGCGCGCCACTTTGAAAACGACGGCGCCGACGAGATCGGCCTGCGCCCGGAAGAGCTTTACCTGAGAGCCGAAGAATTGCGCGCGAAGATCGACGGGCGGCGGCGGCTTGAGTTCCGCGCGCTCGGTCGCGCGGCGGCAATTGTGGACGAGGGATTCGCCGCCGTCGCTGAGCAGCCCGAAGTGCAGATTGGCCGCGCGCGAGCCGCGTCGTCACCGCCGCTCTTTCTCTTTCCGGCGGTCGAGCGGGCGCCGGAAGTCGACTGGCGTTCGCTTCCCGCGCGGCGCTATCACGGGCGCATCCCCGACCTGGCGGCGGACGTGCGGCGCGGGCGCGAAGAAGAAGAAGGGCGGGCAACTGTGACGCTGTTCGCGATGCCGAGCACGGGAACGGCGGAGCGCGTCGCGGAAATGCTCGCGGACTACAACGTGAACGCGCGTCTCGTACTAGCCGGCGAGAGCGGCGCGACGGGCGCATCGGCGGCGGGTGAATCGGCGGGCGCCTTGGCGAGCATGCCGGCAAGCATCGTCACTGTCGGACGACTCTCCGGTGGCTTCGAGTTGCCGGGCGCGCGGCTCGTCGTCCACGTCGAGACCGATTTGTTCGATGAAGCGAGCGACGGCACGATGGAGCGGCGCGGGCCGTCGGAAGGCAAACGGCAAAAGGAGAAGGGTAGAAACAGAAGGTCAAAGACGGCGGCGTTCCTATCGGATTTCCGCGATGTGAAGGTCGGCGATTACGTCGTCCACATCGATCATGGCATCGCGCGCTTCGGCGGCTTGCAGACGCTCGACCTCGGCGGGCGCAAGAGCGAGTTCATGTTGCTCTTCTACGCTGAAGACGCGAAGCTGTACGTCCCCGTCGAGCGGCTCGACCTGGTGCAGCGGTATTCGAGCGCCGAGGGACACGAGCCGACGCTTGAACGACTCGGCGGCCTCGGCTGGCAGAAGACGAAGGCGAAGGCGAAGCGCGCGATGCGCGACATGGCCGACGAACTGCTGCGGCTCTATGCCGAGAGAAAATTGGTCGGCGGTTACGCCTTTGCCGCCGACAGCCCGTGGCAGCGCGAGTTCGAAGAGTCTTTCGAGTATGTGCCGACGCCCGATCAAGAGACGGCGATTGAAGACTTGAAGCGCGACATGGAATCCCCGACGCCGATGGATCGTCTGCTGTGCGGCGATGTCGGCTACGGCAAGACCGAGGTCGCGATGCGCGCCGCGTTCAAGGCGGTGATGGACAACAAGCAGGTTGCGGTCTTGACACCGACGACGGTGCTCGCCTATCAGCACTACGAAACGTTCCGCGCGCGCTTCGCCGCCTTCCCCGTGACGATTGATCTGCTATCGCGCTTCCGCACCGCCCGCGAGCAGAAGGAGGTCGTGCGGCGCGCCGAGGCGGGCGAGGTGGACATCATCATCGGCACGCACCGGATTCTGTCGAAGGACCTGGGCTTTCGCGACCTCGGCCTCGTCGTCGTCGATGAGGAACAACGGTTCGGCGTCGCGCACAAAGAACGGCTCAAGCAATTGAAGAAGCGCGTCGACGTGCTGACGCTCACAGCGACGCCGATCCCGCGCACGCTCAACATGTCGCTGATGGGTTTGCGCGACATGTCTCTGATCGAGACGCCGCCGCGCGACCGGCTCGCCATCAACACGCAGGTCGTACAGTTCACTGAGTCGGTCATTAAGTCGGCAATCGAACTGGAACTGAACCGCGGCGGGCAGGTCTTCTTTATTCATAACCGCGTCGAGACGATTGACACCATCGCGGCGCTCGTCGGGCGGCTGGTCCCGCAGTCGCGCATCTGTGTCGCGCACGGACAGATGAACGAGAAGGAGATGGAGCAGGTGATGCTCGATTTCGTCGCGTACAAATATGACGTGCTGGCGGCGACGACGATCATCGAGAACGGAATAGACATCCCGCGCGCGAACACGATCATCATAAACCGCGCTGACCATTACGGACTCGCGCAGCTCTACCAGTTGCGTGGTCGCGTCGGGCGCTCTAACCGCCGCGCCTACGCATACCTACTGATCCCGTCTGAACTGACGCTGACGCCGATTGCGCGGCGGCGGCTGGCGGCGATTCGAGAATTCTCTGACCTCGGGGCGGGGTTTCGCGTCGCGGCGCTCGACCTGGAACTGCGTGGTGCCGGCAATCTTTTGGGCGGGCAGCAGTCGGGGCACATGGACGCGCTCGGCTTCGATCTTTACACACAGATGCTCGAACGCACGGTCGCGGAATTGCGCGGCGAAGAGGTTGAGGATGAAGCGTCCGTATCGCTCAACCTCGGCGTCGATGTCGCGATCCCCGAAGACTACGTCGCCGACATGGGGCAGCGGTTACGCACCTACAAGCGCGTGGCTTCAGTGCGCGACGACGAGACGCTCGACCAGATTCGCCGCGAAACCGAAGACCGCTATGGCCGCCTGCCAGAGCCGGTCGCGCGCCTGTTTGAGTACGCGCGGCTGCGGCGAAAGGCGGAACAGTTGGGCGTGGTTTCGGTTGACCGCACGCCGGGCACACCGGGCGGAATTGCCATCAAGTTCAGGGAAAAGTCGCACGTCGACCCCGGAAAGTTGTTGGCGCTGGTGAGTGAGCGACGCGGCACGACGTTCACGCCGAACGGGGTGCTGCGCATCGAGTTGAGCGATGAAGAGGGGGCGCAGGTGATCGAGATGGCGCACCGCTTGTTGCTGGAAATCCACCGCGGAGACTAAAATGTATCCGCCCGTTTTCGCCCCTGTTTTCGCCATGTGAAACGCCCCCGCGCTCCGAGTGAAGTGCGCGTTTTTGTTAACACGTTGAACATTTCCGAATCACTTATTTCATAAAACACGATGGCGTGATCCGACCGCGCCGCCGAGAGGAGTATCAGAACCATCATGTTGAAATCATTAAAGCGCGTGCCGTCGTTCGCCGCGTTCGCGTTGCTGTTGACGTTTGCCGCCGCCGCGCCTTCGCGGGCGCAGGAGGAGGGCGTGCCGACGGTGGTTGACGAAGTGATCGCGCAGGTCAACGACCAGGTGATTACGCTCTCGATGCTGAAGCGTGAGGCAAAAGAAGCGACCGAGGCTCTCAAGCAGCGCGGCGGGATGACCGAGCAGCAGGCCGCCGACGAAGTTAAAAAGAACCAGCCGCGGATGGTCGCCAACCTCGTCGATGAGCAATTGATCCTGCAGAGGGGAAAGGAAATTCCGCGCCTGAGCGAGGACATCGAAGCGGAAGTCAACCGCGAGATGATCCGTGTGATGAAGGCGCAGAACTTCAAAACGCTCGAAGAGCTTGAGGCCGCGATGCGCGCTGCCGGGTTGGAGCCGGCGGACATCCGCCAGACCCTCCGCACCCAGTTCACGCGTCAGGCCGTGCTGCAACGCGAAGTCGACGCGAAGGTTTATTTCGGACTCACCTCAGACGAGATTAAGAAATTCTACGACGCGAACCGCGCTAAGTTCGCACAGCCGGAAAGCATCGAGTTATCGGAAATCTATCTCAGCCTCGCCGGCAAGCCGGAGGCGGAAGTGAAGGCGAAGGCTGAGCAATTAGTCGCGCAGGCGCGCGGCGGCGCCGACTTCGGGGCACTCGCGGCGGCCAACTCTGAGCGTGAGCAGGAGGGTAAGCGCGTCGCGCCGGAGACGAAGGGCAAAGTGGGCCGCTATGAAGTGCCGTCGCTGAGGCCGGAAATTGCGGCGGCGGTGAAGAGCCTCGTCAAGGGCGGCGTCACCGATCCCGTTCGATTCGACGAGGGTTATCAGATCATCCACGTCGACGAGCGCACGCCCGCCTCTGAATCGAAGTTCAACGAAGAACAGGCGCGCGGCGCACTGACGCAGGAGCGCGCCGAAAAGGAGCGCGGAGCTTACCTCAACACCTTGCGCCGAGAGGCGTACATCAAAGTGGCGAAGGATTACGAAGCGTCGGTGATGCCGCTGCTGAAAATCGACAAGCCGGTGACCGACGGTAAACCCGTGACGCCCGTCGCGAACGATAAAAAACCCGCCGAACAAAAGTCACAAAAGCCCGTCGACCAGAAATCGCAACAGCGTTAAGCCTCGGTCGGATTCGCGTTCAGCGGTCCCGGTTGATCCGAAGTTATCAGGAGCGTCGCGTCACTCGCGGCGCTCTTAATCATTGCACCGTCCATTCAAATGCGTCTCGATCAATTTCTCAAAGCGAGCCGTCTCGTGCTGCGGCGCACCGTCGCGCAGGAGCTATGCGAGGCCGGCGCCGTCTCAGTTAACGGCGTGACGGCGCGCTCGTCACGGGCCGTCCATGTCG
>JACDEG010000024.1:9892-18860 GCA_013816505.1 Pyrinomonadaceae bacterium
CCTTCGCGCCGTGAAGCGCCGATGCTCTACGAAGTCATCAGCGAAATCAGAAGCGACGAAGAGTTCTGACACGTTTCGGTCAAAGACAAGATGCCGGCATCAAATCTTAAAGCTCGACATCGATGGACGGGCGATCTTCAGGTGTCAGGCTTGTCGTCCGGCGTTAAGTCGGTTGCTTCCATATCATCTGCTTCATCATCTACTTCCACGGCATCAACCGAAGATTCGCGACCGATCAACAACCGCTCGGTCGCGTCCGACGCGTGCGTGCGGCGTGGCATTCGATCCGGCATCGTAATCACCTGGCGCACAAACTCCTGCTCAGTGATGGAAAGTTGACGATAGTTGTCGATCACGGCGCGTGCTTCTTCGGCGGTCGCCGCGCCCCGTTCGTCCGGCGTGGAGGGCAGCAGCACGAGTCCGCCGACGTAGAGCGCGAGCGCGAAAAATGAGATGTAACCGGAGGCGGGCGCGAACGCCGGCGCGTCGAGCGTGCCGAGCGTCAAGCCTTCGAGCAGCAGGGCCGCAGCGCGCTTAAGCCATCCGCCCTCCGTATCGTAGAGGCTCGCCAGCAGCATGTGCTTGAGGACGAACGCGGTGGCAAACAGCGCGGCCAGGCTGCGCAACAGGCGGCGCGCGTCGAACGATGAAAAGAGGTTGTTCCACAGCGTCCACAGGAAGAAGAACGAGAACAGCCAGCGGAAAAGGCCAGCCTCTGGCAGCACACTGTTGAAGCTTTGCGCAGAGGCGAAAAAGAGCGTCACGAGGGTCAGCGCGTGCGAGACGTTCTCAAGCGGGTGTAGTTCACCGTCGAGCCAGCGCGAAGGCTTAAGCGTGCGGCCCCGCACGAACAGAATCATCAACAACGCGGCGAGCAGCAGCGTGACCAGCGGCGGTGCGACGAACACGAACGCGCCCGTTTCGGCGCCGACGCGCAGGCCACCGAGCAACGCCACCGTCAGAAAGACGTTCGGCAGCAGTAGGTGGCGCACCAGCGCATGGTTCCTGACACGGTTGTCCGTCGTCATTTCCTTTCACGCAAAACTTTGAGCGGGTTAAGGTCGCCCCAACTTCGCGCCAGGCCCTGCTCCATTTCCGCCTTCAACTCGGCGGCTGATTTTAGTCCCAATTCCGCGTCGTTGACGATCAGCGTCTTGTCGGGCGAGAGACTGAGCGCGCGGTCGGCGGCTTCCAGCCCAGCGCGGAACAGCGCGTCGTCGCTGTAGACGCGCCCCCATCCCTCGCGGTAAAAAGCGTAAGCGATGTAGAACTGTGTCCGCGCGTCGCGTTGCGCGGGGTCGGCGCGTTGCCACTCGTCGCGCGCGGCGGCGAACTGCTCGCGGCGGAACAGTGCGCGTGCCGCGTCAAATCTCTGTTGGTCGATCTCGTACGTCCCGGCGGCCACGCTCGCCCCGGTTGCGACCTCCGCGATGGTGCGCGGCGCGGTCGCGTACAGCCACACGATGCACGCCGCATAGAGAATCGTACATGCGATGCCGAGGCCGCGAATGAGGTTGAGTCGACGCATTTGTTATAATCCCGATGCTCAGAATACAGCGAGGATGCTTTCCGATGTCAATCACCGACGAACAAATGATCGACCACGCGCCAGAGAACGCGCGACAAATGCTGACCGGCGACGGCGAGGCGGCGACGCGCCCGGCGATTGTGCCGTTCAAGATTCGTGATATCGAGATCAACCCGCCACTAATCCTATCGCCGATGGCGGGCGTCACCGACGTGGCATTTCGCTGCCTGCTGAAGCGGTGCGGCGGCATCGGCTTGACCGTCTCCGAGTTTATCTCGGTCGAGGGTTTGACGCGCAACAACCCGAAATCAAAACGGCAGATGCGGTTTCATGATTACGAGCGCCCGTTCGCGGTGCAGATTTTCGGCGGCCAATGGGAGCGGATGCGGATGGCGGCGGAGATGGCCGAAGAGGTCGGCGCCGACATCCTCGACATCAACTGCGGCTGCCCCGCTCCGAAAGTCGTCAAGCACGGCGGCGGATCGGGCCTGTTGCGCGACCTGACGCGGCTTGAAAAGATTCTGACGGAGATTAAGAAGGCGATCACGATTCCGCTGACGATCAAGATTCGCGCCGGGTTCTACGACAACCACATCAACGCGGTCGAGACGGCGCGGCTCGCCGAGGCGTGCGGCGTCGAGCACATCGCCCTGCACGGACGGACGAAGGAGCAGGGCTACAAGGGGCGCGCCGATTGGGATTTGGTGCGGCAGATCAAAGAGGTGGTGAAGGTGCCGGTATCGGGCAGTGGCGACGTGACGACGGTCGAAGAGGCTTTCGCGCGCTGGCGCGAGACCAAGTGCGACGGCGTGCTGATCGGGCGCGGCGCGATGGCGAACCCGTGGGTTTTCCGACAGATCGAGGACGCGATTGCCGGTCGCGCGCCATACGAACCGACGCTTGAGGACAAGCGAAACGTGTTGCTGGAGTATTTTGATTTACTGCGCGCCGACATGCCGGAGTTCGCGGCGCTTGGTCGCATGAAGCAGCTTGCTGGACAGTTCACGCGGGGCCTGGCGGGCGGCTCGCGCTTTCGTCAAGTCATCTATCACTCGCACGCGGTGGACGAAATCCTCGCGCGCATCGAAGAGTATTTCGAGACAATCGCCGCTGGCCGCACCTACCTGGGTGAGGAAGGCGAGGCATGCACGGAGGAAGACGCGCCAGTTCTCGACTCATGTGAAGTGGTGGCAACCTAAATCCTCAAGAGTGACAGGTAAATCGTGACAAGTGACAGGACAAAAGCTTTTCTCTTGTCACTCGTCATTGCTGAGTAAATCAGAGCACCGCTGAATAGATTTCAAAATTCGATTGCGACACCCGCCGATGGCAAAATAGGAAGTAGCTTGTCTAAATTGCCGAAGACTCTACCGCGTGATCCGTAGCCGTCAAAACCGGCGTAGCGCAGATTCTCGCGGTTCAGTACGTTTAAGACTTCGCCGGAAAGAGTCAGTTTCCACTTCTTAAAAAGAAACGCTTTATTAGCGCGCACATCAATTCGATTGTAGGCCGGGACTCTGACGAGATTGCGTTCGCTGGCGAGAAATAAATCAAGTCCAATTCGTTGAAGGAAGCCGGGTATCGGAAGACCACTGCCGTAGCGCCACTGCCCGCTGAGATTGAAAGTTTCCGTGAAGCGGTAGCTGGCATACGCATTCACACCATGACGCTGATCGAAGTCGCTTACGAAACTGAGGTTGCTTTGCTCATCGCGCAAGCGAGTTTTTGAGTACGAGTAGGAAATCCATCCGGTGAGATTGTTCGCGCTGCGCCTTTGCAGTGTTAGCTCAATGCCGCGCGCATGCCCGCGCAAGGCATTACGAAATGGAAACTCAGTGAACGTAATACGCCCGGCTTCAACGCGCGGCTCTGAGAGGCTAAAGAGCAGATTCGCATCTTCGCGGTCATAAACTTCAGCGAGCACGCGAGTCCGGCTGCCGAGAGTGCGCTCGATGCTGGCATTGTAATGCGTCGCTCGCTCGGCGCGCAGATTCGGTGATCCGAGTCGTCCGAAAGACGCTTCAAAATCGGGAAACTGGTAATACCGGCCAAAGGCCGCGCGAATCCTCCAATCGCTTCCGGGTGCGAGTCCGAGCGCCGCGCGCGGTGAAAATAAAGTCTCGCCGGTCAACCCGCTGTGTTCAATCCGGCCACCTCCGGTCAGTGAAAGACCAAACCGCTCGTTCGTGTAGGTGTCCTGAACGTAGTAGCCCTGCTCAGTTGTGCGCGCATTAAAGGTCAGTACGTCACGCTCCGATTGAAAGAAATCGAAGCGTTCGTCGAATCGCTCGGCGCGAATTGAACGCACATACAAACCAGCCTCGATGCGGTGCGAGGGCCTGGCTAAGTAGTTAATGTCATGGCGCACGCCGAATTGAGTGCGTTGTCCGTCGTCGAGAATCAACTCGTCGCGGTTGGTGTTGGTGAAATCTGTTCGTAAGCCGAAGACGCGCGTCTGCGCGAACAGTCGCGCGCCGGGCGTGTAATTCCAGTGGGCGTTGACGAGCAAGTTGCGCGAATCTCCTTGTAGAACCGAGTTGATGCCGATCTCGTCGCGCGCGCGGTTGCGGTCGTACTGTGAGTCGCCGAAGATAACGCTAAATCCCAGTTGGTGGCGTGATGAAAGATCATAAATCGCTTTGCTTTGGACATCGGCGAAATCAAAAATAAAATTGTTGTCGATGTCATTCGCGTCATTGATGCGGCGCAGCACATAGCCGACGTAGCTTTTACGCGCCGCAAAAAGATACGAGCCGCGCCCGCCCGCGAAGGGCCCGTCAGCGACGCCCGACACACTACTCAAACTGGCCGCAATACGGCCCGCAGGCTTTAGCCGGTTGCCTTCGCGCGTCTCAAGACTGAGCACCGCCGCCGTACGGTCGCCGAACTTCGCGGGGAACGCTCCGCTGAACAGCGAAACCGCGCTGATGGCGTCCGCGTTGATTACCGAAAGCGAACCCGAATCAGGAAATCCGCCCTGCACGGTGTGCGCAAAGTTATCTGTCAGAACGCCGTCAATGAAAACGCCGACGCGATTGAATGCCGCGCCGCGCACCGCGAACTCGCTGCGGAAATCATCGTTGGCCGCGACGCTCGGCAACGCTTGAGCCGCGCGCAAGGGATCACCAATGATCACCTTCGAGAGTTCTTGAAGTTCAGTTTTGTTAAGGGTCTGCACGGACGCTGCGTTGGTCTCAATTTCTTCGTATGGACCAGCGGTGACTGTAACTTGCTCAGTCAACGTGGCGGCCTCTTGATTAAGGGCAATCTCAACCTCGCCGTTTTCGTCCTCTTTAATGAGTATCTTCTTTTTGACAAGCCCGTAGCCGACAGTCGTGATAAATAGATCGACCTCTCCGGGCGGAATGTTTTGAAACGTAAAAGCGCCGCTTTCGTCCGTCGTTGTGCTTTGCTGTGCAGATAATCCAGCAACGATGATTTTGACTTTCGCAACCGGTTCGCCGGTTCGAGCATCGACAACCCGACCCTTCAAGCTGCGAGAACGATTTGGTTGTTGGGTTTGATTTTGCGAGAAAGCCGTCAGACCATCAACAGGGTTGTGTTCGAGCGTTCGCGCTAATGAAAAGGAGACGCAGCAAACGACAAAGAACGCCGCGAGGGGCAGTTTTCGCATAGAACACTTCTCCGGTGCGGAAAGACAGCACGTTGTGGTAGCTACCCCGCTTTACTGCGTAATGGTAAATTTCAGTTGACGAGTTACAAGCCGAGCGGTCGCGGTCCTCTGGTTGCGGGTCGTCCTTCGGCACAAAGACCCTCGTCAACTCCGCTTCCAGCTTCGGCAAATTCTCCGGTCTGGGCGGCACGCGATAGTAGTTATTCGCCGTCAGTTGACGCTCAAGTTGCTGTATCTCGGCATCCAGCTTCGGTATCTCACGAGTGTTGCGCCAAATTAGCGCGTACTGTCCGACTTTGTTGATGAGGTCAACGCTGGCTGCGGCGCCCGCTCCACGTACTACGCCTTGCGGATTCACGCTACGAGGGATTGTTCTTAGCTCCGCGGCTTGCGAGATTCTGCGCCACTAATCACGCTTGCGCCTTTGTTTTGTCCAGAAGCTTCTGCCTGCGCCTTTACTTCGGCTAACCGACGCGGTGCGTCTTTATCATTTGGATCAAGCTCAATAGCACGTTGCAAGAACTCGATAGCTTTAGTGGTGTCACCCTGCTTAGCATAGAGATTCCCAAGATTGTAAAGAGCTACTTGGAAACCGGGCTTGACCTCCAACGCACGTTCATAATTAAAGCGCGCCGAATCTTTGTCGCCCATAATTTCTTGTATGCCACCAAGAGAAACCAAGAAAGCTACTTCCCTAGGCTCTAACCGTACAGCCTCTTGATGCCTACGTAATGCTCCTTGAAGATCGCCTAAGTCTTCTAACACGTGCCCGTATCCATGATGTACGACGGCCTGATGCGGGTTGATCTCAATTGATCTCTGATAGGCTTGTGCCGCCTCTTTCAACTCGCCAAGGTCTTCGTAAATCTTCGCCAATTCGTAATAACCGTTAGCACCATCGGGACGCAGTTTCACCGTAGTCTGAAACTCACGTAACGCGCCGCGCAGGTCGCCCGCCTCACGCAGTTTGATTCCACGTTGATAGTGTGCATCTGAGCCATCATTAGCTCGCTGAGCACAGGCGGCGGAATTAAACGAGCAGAGAAGGAGCACCATCGCGCGCCAAGCACTTGGCTTGTGCCTGAATGCTCTACTTACTCCAGAACGCATCGCTCGCCTCCTCCATGCGCCGCATCACCACACGGATGGCTGCCTCTCTCTGCGGATCAGTTTGCGGCACAAACACTCGCCGCAACTCGGCTTCCAGCTTCGGTAAGTTCTCCGGTCTGGGCGGCACGCGATAGTACTGATTAGCGGTAATCTGATGTTATTCAGCCGGGCGGCTTGCCAGTTTCTTCATCACCATGATTGCCTGTGTTCCCACCTTGATCGGATGTGGCTGCTTGAGCCTTTAATTCTGTTAATCTACGCTGTGCGTCTTTGTCGTTGGGATCAAGCTCAATAGCACGTTGTAAGAACTCAATAGCTTTAGCTCTATCCCCGTGGTTAGCGTGTAAATGTCCCAAACGTGAAAGTGCAGTTGACGATTTTGAATCCATCTGCAGAACCTTCTCGAAACTACGAAAAGCTGCTTGTTCATCACCGGAAACCTCTTGGATATGGCCGAGTCCTATTTGCAAAACAGGGTCGGTCGGTCGCAATTGGGTAGCCGTTTGGTGCTCAATCAAAGCCCTTTCTATGTTGCCTAAACTTTCCAAAACGTATCCGTACCTGTGATGTACAACTGCGTAGGTGCTATCTAGTTCGATAGATCTCTCGTACGCACGCGCTGCATTCTCTATATCGTTCAAGCCCTCATAGGTCATCCCGATCATGTAGTAAACACGTGCATTGTCTGGTGCAAGCTTTTCTGCTACCTGGAACTCTTTGAGAGCGCTATGAAATTCTCCAGATTCCCACAGAAGAATTCCCCTTTCATAACGTTCCTCAACCGCACCCGTGTTCGGCTTAGAGCATCCAGTGGCACTAACCAGATAGACCGTAATAAGCACACACAAAGCAATTCTATTCGATTTTACATACTTTCTACCTACTCCAGAACGCATAGCTCGCCTCCTCCATGTGCCGTATCACCACACGAATCGCTGCCTCTGTCGGTTGACCTTCTTGCGGCACAAACACTCGCCGCAACTCGGCTTCCAGCTTCGGCAAATTCTCCGGTCTCGGCGGCACGCGGTAATAATTATGAGCGGTCAGTTGACGCTCAAGCTGCTGTATCTCGGCGTCCAGTTTCGGCACCTCGCGAGTGTTGCGCCACATCAGCGCATATTGTCCGACCTTGTTGACGAGATCAACGCTGGCTGCGGCACTGGCTCCACGTGCTGCGCCTTGAGGATTAAACGGGTACGTTTCCACCCTCACCTCGATTTTTCGCTGGTACCCATCCTTATTCGGTACAAATACAGTACGACTTGATGAGTTATCAGCATGCACGCCTGTCTGTGGCGCTGCTGCCGGAGCGTCGTGGAGGTTGTAGTCCACGAGTTCACGCGATTTCACGTTCAGCAATTGCCCCTTCTGCTCCTGAATGACCATGATGCGACGGTGTATCTGCTGCTCGTATGGAGTGGTCGCGCGCATGTGTGTGCCGGGTGTGCTCTCGATCAGCTTGTCCTCAAAGGCTGTCGCCCGTTCCGTGTCGCCCACTTCGTAAAAGCGTGCGAGTCTGTCAGACCACGCCGCTTGTGGTTCATCTCCCGCTTCGCGGAAAATCTGCGCCGCATAGCGATTGACCAGCGCCCTTCGCTCTTGTCCACACTGAGGTCACGCCGCCGCCGATTGCTCACGGGGTCATAACCTCCGGCTAATTTCAACGCTTCGCCGGCCAGTTCCTTCGCCCTGAGGTCGAGGCCGGGACCGCTCTTTCCTCGTATCTGGTCCATCTCGATGCGTGCCAGCGTCAAGCGCAACGATGGATTCTTCGCATAGCTTGGGTGCTCTGTCATCGCCCAGGTCGCCTTTAAGATGCCGGCGGCTTCCGGTTTGTTAAGGCGCGCCAGTTCACTCAGTCGGGCGGCGGCGCTGACCCGCTCATGACCGTTATCAGAGAGCAGCTTGAGCAGATCGCTTCGCGCCGCCTGGCGCGCCGCCGGGTCGGTGATGTTGCTTGTCGCAAGTTGTACGGCGCGCTCGGTTGCGGCGGCGTTCATCTGGCGAAACTCGCGCAACTCTTTGGCCTTTGAAGTCGCAACCGGTATCTCAATGGTGCCGTCTTTCCTGACCAGGCGGTGCCACTCTTTGACCTCTTCCGGCGTTGCCGCACGCTGCGGATGTCTCCGATCAGCGATGTAAAAATCGGGAGCGTTCGGCGTATGGTCGAGCGCGGTGATGTCTGAACGGGTGTAGTTGAAATGTTCACGCAAAATGGTGTTGCGGATGGTGCGTGCGTCGCCGGCGGCTGGGAGCTTGGTTGGTACGGTCTCGTATGGCTTGCCGTTTGGCGTGCGTTGCGGCGAGACGACGATGGGCGCGGCGCTTACGCCACCCGAAGTGAATTTGCCGAAGATAGGCGTGAGCCAGTTGCCGTTGGTCGGCGTACATGTCAGAGTCGTGCAGCCTCCGCGGGTGGTAGGCGGTGTCTGACCGTTGTCCTGGGATGGTTTGTTAAAAGCGGCACTGACAGTGCCGAAAAAGTTGGCGAGTCGCGAGAGGGACATGATGGGAAGTCTCCTTTGCGCAAGATAAAATTTGGCTGTCAGTAAGAGTTATCGGCAAAAACCGGGAAATGTTTCCTAAAATCTTCCGGGCAAGCGGAAATATTTTCGTTTCTTGGAAAAGTCTGGGAATTTTGCCTGATTTTCGCGGTGCTGCCTTTCCTTACAGTCCCAATGGTCTGGGCGGCTTGC
>JACDEG010000024.1:18870-24086 GCA_013816505.1 Pyrinomonadaceae bacterium
ACGTTGTGGTAGCTACCCCGCTTTACTGCGTAATGGTAAATTTCAGTTGACGAGTTACAAGCCGAGCGGTCGTGGCGGCTTGCCGCCGAAGAACCAACTCGCGCCGACTCTCAGGCGGTGTTGCCACGTCGGCAGGCGCGAGGTGTAGAGCGCGAAGCGCGCCTGGCGGGCGAGCGCGCCGTCAATGACCCGTCCGCCCGCGAGCACCGCCGCGCTCTCGGTGCCGAGGCTGACGGCTTCGCCGAGTTCGACGAAGTGTTTGGCGCCGGGGGGGCTGCCGTCGAGCAGCGCCTGGATGTTGTCGATGACGAGGCCGGATTGTTGAAAAGCAAGTTGCGCCGTACCAGAAAGGCTCGGCACAACATCTTTGTAGAAAGCGATGTCGCCGAGCGCGAACACGTTCTTGTGCCCGCGCACCTGAAGCGTCGGCTCGACGACGACGAGTCCACGCTTGTCCTTTTCAACATCCAGCCGTTCGATCAGCGGACTGACTTTGACGCCCGCCGTCCAGATCACTCCGGATGTTTCGACCTCCGATTGCTGGCCGTTGTGCTCAATACCGACAGCGTGGGGCAGCACCTGCCGGACGCGCGTCCCGGTGTGGAGTTCGACGTGCGCGTCCCGCAACGCATTCTCGACAACGCCGCGAATTTCCGCGTCCATCCCCGGCACGACCTGCCCACCCATCTCGACGATCATCACGCGCGGCTCACCCCGCAGCCCCCGGCGCGCGAATGCGTCGTGCAGCAAATCGGCCATCTTGGTCGCCAGTTCGACGCCGCTCGCGCCCGCGCCGACAATGGTGAAGGTCGCCGCTCGGCGCGCGTCCTGCGGGGCGGCGTCGGGCGGGATGGAGTCGAGCGTGTCGATCATCCGCTGTCGGAGCGCGTCAGCGTGTGCGACCTTGCGAAACGGCATCACGTGTTCTTCGGCCCCCTCGATGCCCCAGTAATTGGTGGCGCCGCCGACCGCCAGCACCAGCATGTCGTAAGCGACGCGGCTTACCCGGCCACCAATGGCGATTTCGCGCGCCGCAAAGTCCACCTCCGTCACGTCGCCGCGGATCAGACGCACGCGGTCGTCGAGCAGTTCCTTGTAGCGCGGTGCGATATGCCACGCCTCGACCTCGCCGCTCACGTACTCGTAGAGCATCGGGGTGAACGTGAAGTGGTCTTCGCTGGTGACGAGCGTCACGTCGCCGACGCCCGTCAGTCCGAGCGCTGTGAACAGACCGCCGAAGCCTCCGCCGACAATGCAGATGCGGGCTTTGTGATGACTCATGAGAAGTGCTTACCTCTTCAGTTGATTGTGCGTGGCATCGTAGCAGAAAGATCGGGGGCCAGAAAGCGGAAGGCGAAGAGAGAATGCATGGCAGCACTTTTCTCGCACGTTGGTCACCGCCTGCTGACTCCTGGACAGTTCGAGAAACGCCATGCTAGATTGTAACGCTTTTATATTCTAGCGGTTGCCCGTGATAGCGAGCGGACTGCGGTCTGGGAGGACCATCAAGGAAAGTGACGTTAGCCAGAGAGACGAAAGAAAAAATTGTCGGCGAATATCGATCCCACGACACCGACACCGGATCGCCGAAGGTGCAAGTCGCGCTGTTAACGCAGCGCATCAACGAACTCACCGAGCATTTCAAAACTCACAAGAAAGACAACCACTCACGGCGCGGCCTGCTCAAGATGGTCTCGCAGCGCCGGAGCCTGCTCGATTATCTCAAACGCAGGGACATCGAGGGGTATCACGAACTCATCGGCCGGTTGGGTCTGCGCCGCTAAATGAGAGCGAATCGACACTCAATCAGTTACTGGGTTGACAACAATTAATACGAGGATCACTCCTCATTCACCAACACGCCCGCGTCCAACGAACAGCTTGCGCAAGGGTGCCGAACGTGACGGCGATAACCCCAGTCGAGCGGACGCGAGGAATGCCTGTCGCAGCGAAAGCAGAAGGCGGCGCTTGAGCTTCACGTCGGAGCTTGGCGCCGTTTCTCTTTTGAGACTTTTGCCGACTCAAGCGGGCGCGCATGATCACGTGGCGCGATCCGCAAGTCGGTGTTGAAACTTTAGCATGGCCGGACGGAAGCGCGCGGCGGATGAGACGGCGCGGCGCTCCCGGTACAGTCGTTGTTGTAAGCAGTTAGAAGGTCGTCCGAAGGAGACAGACACATGCCAGTAAAGAAATACCTGAAGGAAACGATTAAGGTCGGTGACCGGGAACTCTCCGTAGAGACCGGTCGCGTCGCCAAGCAAGCCGACGGCGCAGTCGTCGTCCGTTACGGCGACACGATGTTGTTGGTTGCCGCCGTAGGGGCGCAGACGCCGCGCGAAGGCATCGACTTTTTCCCGCTTACGGTCGAGTACCGCGAGCACAACTACGCTGCCGGGCGCATCCCCGGCAACTACTTCCGGCGCGAGGGGCGCCCGAACGAGAAAGAAATTCTCACCAGCCGCTTAATCGACCGCCCTTGCCGCCCGCTCTTCACCGAAGGCTATCGGAACGAAACGCAAGTCATCGCGTCGGTCATTTCCGCCGATCCGGACAACGATCCGGACGTCATCGCCATCACCGGCGCATCGTGCGCGCTGTACCTTTCCGACATTCCGTTCACGACCCCGATTGCGGGCGTGCGCGTCGGCCTCATCGAAGGCCGCTACATCATCAACCCGACCTACGACGAGGTGCGCGAGTCGCGTCTTAACCTGATCGTCGCCGGGACGGAAGAGGCCATCGTGATGGTCGAGGCGGGCGCCAAAGAAGTCTCGGAAGAGATCATGGTCGAAGCGCTGATGCTCGCCCATAAAGAGATTAACCGTTTATGCCGCTGGCAGAAGGAACTCTACAAAGCGCTCGACATCCAGAAGCGACCCGTCGAGCCGCCGGTGCTAAACGAAGAGTTGGTGGCTGAGGTTGAGCGCAACTACGCGGAGCGGCTGCGCGCCGCGCTCGACACCACGGAGCAGGGCAAGCAACCTTCCTACGCGGCGGTCGACGCGCTGAAGAAGGAAGTCGTCGAGGCGTACCCCGAAGACCAGCCCCAACTGCGCCAGATGGCGAAGAAGGTCTTCGACCACTTGAAGGAAAAGATTTTCCGCGACGACATCCTCAACAACCGCCGCCGCCCGGACGGCCGCCGCTTCTCGGAGATTCGCCACGTCGAGTCCGAGGTCGGATGGCTGCCGCGCGTCCACGGCTCGGCGCTGTTCACGCGCGGCGAGACGCAGGCCATCGTGACCACGACGCTCGGTACAAAAGAGGACGAGCAGTTCATGGACGACCTCGAAATGGGCGAGGTCAAGCGCCGCTTTCTGCTGCACTACAACTTCCCGTCTTTCTCGGTTGGCGAGGTCGGCAGGTTCGGCAGCCCCGGCCGCCGCGAGATCGGGCACGGCGCTTTGGCCCGACGCGCGCTCGACGCTGTGCTGCCCGAAGAAAGCACCTTCCCGTACTCGTTGCGCATCGTCGCAGACATCACCGAGTCGAACGGCTCGTCGTCGATGGCGACCGTGTGCGGCGGCAGCCTATCGCTGATGGACGCGGGCGTGCCGATTAAAGCGGCGGTCGCGGGCGTCGCGATGGGCCTGGTGATGGAAGGCAATAAGTACGCGATCCTCTCTGACATCGCGGGCGCGGAAGACCATTACGGCGACATGGACTTTAAGGTCGCGGGCACGAAGGACGGCATCACTGCACTCCAGATGGACATCAAGATCGGCGGCGTCAACGCGCAGATTATGGCCGAGGCACTGGGGCAGGCGCGCAAAGGGCGTCTGCATATCCTGTCGGTGATGGAGCAAGCGCTCGCCGCGCCGCGCGAGGCGATGTCACCTTACGCGCCGCGCATCATCCTGATTAAGATCAATCCCGACCGCATTCGCGACGTGATCGGGCCGGGCGGCAAGATCATCCGTTCGATTGTCGAAGAGACCGGCGCAAAGATTGATGTCGAGGACGACGGCACGGTTTCGATTGCGACCTCGAACAACGAAGCGGCGCAGGCCGCGATTGACCGCATCCGCGGGCTGACGGCCGAGGCCGAGATCGGCGAGACATACCTCGGAACGGTTTCGCGAATCGTCGATTTCGGCGCGTTCGTCGAAATCTTTCCCGGCACCGACGGTCTGCTGCACATCTCCGAAATCGCCGACCACCGCGTCCGCGACGTGCGCGACGAGTTGAAAGAAGGGCAGCAGATCATGGTCAAGTGCATCGGCAAAGAGGGCAACAAGATCAAGCTCTCGCGGAAGTCGATTCTGCGCCAGGAGAAACAGAAGACCGAAACTGCCGGGCACGGCGACGGGGAGTAGTCAAACTACCCAACAATGATGGTCACGAAAAGGGTTCGCACCTGGTGTGCGAACCCTTTTCATATGAGCATCTGAATTGGAAATGACGCCGCATTCAGCGTCTCTTTTCATTGCATCGGAAAAGGAAGCATGTGCTTTCCAACCCAATCCCCCGGAGCCGCCTGCCACATCAGCAGTCGCGCTCTCGAAATGCCTTTCTCGTACTCGGCTCCCCAGAGACACTTTATGATGAGTTTTCAAGACAAATGATGTGTTAGTTGACTTGAAACCCATCGCGGTTTCGATCTACTTCAGCCATCCTCGTGGGTATTGGCAAACTTATATGAATCTCCTTTTACAAATGTTAGGCATTGTTGGCAAAACCAGCGCGGGCATGGGGTCAACGGATTGCAATGGAGACTTGTTTTTTATGAAAAGCCGTAACTTGGTTGAGCGTGGGATTGCAGTCACTCTTAGCGTACTTTTTATTACCGCTGTCCCGGTGCAAGCCGGAACAGTTGATACCACGGAGGTAGCGCAGACGGCTGTCAACGGGACCATCGGTCAGGCCGCGTATCTCGATCTAAGCCTGCGTCACTTGATGCAGAACCCAGGGTCTCCGGTCGTCGCTGGCTTAACCAAGCTTCAGGGCGGAACCAACGTGGCCGCCGCCGGTTCGTCAAAAGGCGCGCCGCAAACGCCTTCCACCGGGGACGCCGCACAGGGCGGAGGGCCGACGGTTGAGACGGTCGACCTCGGTGATGTCACCGGTACGGTCTGCGACTGCGGCGAAATCCTCGTGCCGCCTGTCGGCGGAGGATTTCCGAAGTGGCCGTTGCTGGCGCTCGCCGCCATCCCGCTGGTCTTCATCAAACGAGGCGGCGGAACCATCAACCAGGTCGATGCACCACAGTCCAGTGT
>JACDEG010000369.1 GCA_013816505.1 Pyrinomonadaceae bacterium
GCACGACATTCGGCGGCGGGATGCTGGCGATGGCGGCGGTCACCGCGACGCTCGAAGCGATTGAGTCCGACGGGATGCTCAAGAACGTGCGCGCGGTCGAGCGGCATTTGCGCGAGCAACTCGCCGATGTTTCAGGAGTCGTCGGCGTGCGCGGTCGCGGCTTTCTACTCGGCATCGAGTTCGCGGAACCGATTGCGGCGAGTGTGCAGAAGAAACTGCTTGAGCACCACATCATCACCGGCACGTCGAGCGATGCGCGGGTGCTGCGCTTATTGCCGCCGATGTGTTTGAAGATGGAAGAAGGCGACCTGTTCGTCAATTCCTTAAGACAGGTGATTTGAACCGTAGAGAACGCGGAGGCCACTTCAGGTTAAATTACTCCTTTCTTCTACGCGTCCTCTATAGCCGTTTGACATTGGGCGTGACGGATTGCCGGTAGCGCAGGCATCTTGCCTGCCATGAGCGCCGTGAGGCGCGAACACCGGTAGCGTGCTGAGGCACGCTGGCAGGCAAGATGCCTGCGCTCCCAGCGACGCGCAATCGCAACCCACTACAGGCGTTCTCCGCGGTAAAATTATTGCAACCATGCTAACAAATTTTCTGACCACTGCCGACTGGACGCGCGACGAGCTTGAAGGTTTGATTGCATCCGCGCTGCGCTTCAAGAGCGGCGAGGATGCGTCGAAGCCGCTGGCCGGGAAATCAATCGCGCTCGTCTTCTTCAATCCATCTTTGCGCACGCGCGCCTCGATGCAGGTCGGCATCTACGAACTCGGCGGGAACGCCGTCGTCTTAGAACCGGGCGGGACGAGTTGGACGCTGGAGCACCGCGCCGGAGTCGTGATGGACGGTGACAAGACGGAGCACGTCGCGGAGTTCGTGCGTGTGCTCGGAAGATACTGCGCCGCCATCGGCGTGCGGACGTTCGCGGCGCTAAAAAGTTGGGAAGAGGAGCGGCGCGACCCAGTGCTCAGCGCGTTTGCTGAATATGCGGACGTGCCGCTTATCAACCTGGAATCTGCGATGCACCACCCGTGTCAGTCGCTCGCCGACATGATGACGATCCGCGAAAAGTTCGGCGACGGGAAAAAGCGCGTGTCGCTCGTGTGGGCGTGGCATCCGAAGCCTCTGCCGATGGCAGTGCCGAACAGCTTCGCGCTCGCCGCTGCGCAGATGGGTCACGAACTCACCATCGCGCACCCGCCGGGCTACGAGTTGGACGACGCGCTGATGCACGAGATCAACACGCGCGCCTTCGACGCCGGCTCGGTTGTGCGCGTCACGAACGACGTTGACGAAGCGTTCGACGGGGCGGAAGTTGTCTACGCGAAGAGTTGGGGCAGTCGTCATTTCTATGGCGCGCCGGAGGACGACATCGAAACTCGTGCGCCGTTTCGTCAGGAATGGATCGTGGACGAGGCGAAGATGGCACGAACGACCGATGATTCCGTCTTCATGCACTGCCTGCCGGTGCGCCGCAACGTCATCGTCACCGACCATGTGATAGATTCAGGCGCATCCGTCGTGATCGACGAGGCTGAGAACCGACTTCATGCGCAGAAAGCCATCATGGCAAGACTACTGAAGGATGAAGGACTCTTAAAGGATGAAGGATGAAGGATGAGGGATGAAAAGAAAGCAGTTGGCTCTTATTCATCTCTCATCCTTCATCCTTCATCCCTTCCACCGGAGGTGTTATGAGTCAGCCGCGGCTTGAACTGTTACGCGAGGCGCTGCCATACATCCAGCGCTTCAAGGGAAAGACCTTCGTCGTCAAACTGTCGGGCAAGGTGACGGAGGATCACGAAAATCTCGTCGCAATCGTGGAGGAGTTGGCGTTGCTGCATCAGGTCGGCATCCGTCTCTGCGTGGTACATGGCGGCGGCAAGCAGTTGAGCGACCTCGCGGCGCTGATGGGCGTCGAGCAGACGATCATCAACGGACGGCGCGTAACCGACGATGCGACGCTCGATATGGCGAAGATGATCTTCGCGGGCAAGATCAACACCGACATCCTGGCGGCGCTCAGGCAGCGCGGGGCCGAGGCGGTCGGTCTCTCCGGCATCGACGGCAACATCGTCCACGCGCAGCGCCGCCCGCCGGGAGAGGTTTTCAACCGCGAGACCGGTGTCAGTTCACAGGTCGACTTCGGGCACGTCGGTGATGTGGTCGAGATCAACGACCGTCTGCTGAGAGTGCTGATCGATCATGATTATCTACCGGTCATCTCGTCGCTTGGCGCGGACGACGACGGGATGGTTTTCAACATCAACGCCGATACCATCGCCGCCGAAATCGCGGTGCGGCTCCAGGCTGAAAAGCTGATCATACTAAGCGACGTGGACGGCATCTATCTACGTCCGGGCGAGCAGGCGACGAAGCTGTCGCGTCTGACGGCGGACGAGGTGTTGGCGCTGGTGCATGACGGCGTGGCGACTGGGGGGATGATCCCGAAGCTTCAGAACATCGCCGACTTGCTGCGGCGCGGCGTTCGCAGTGCGCACATCATCAAAGGCAGCTTGCGTAACGCGCTGCTGTCGGAAGTCTTCACCGACGAAGGAACGGGGACGATGATCGTCGCCTGAACCGGCGAGTTCGATTCGTGTTGTTGGAGGAGCTAATCAGATTTAACACAGAGACACAGAGGTCACACAGAGAGCACAGAGCAGGAAGGCAAAAACATAAAGGAAACAGTTAAAGTCGGTTGCGATGTCGCTTTGGCTTAGCCCTCATGCTGAAAAGCTTGACGTGTATGTTGCCCTATTCTTCTCTGTGATCTCTGTGTCTTCATCTCTGTGCCCTCTGTGTTATCCCTCAATGCCGCCATACTCGACCTCAAGATTCCGTGCGGCTTTGATGACATCTACTCACACCGCGCGGGGGCATGTTAGACTCACCGCTGCCTTATGAAAGTCTGCCCCCAATGCCAAAACACTTTCGAGAATAACGTCAGCTTCTGCCCGCGCGACGGCCAGGTATTACAAGACTCTCACGCCGAGATGGTCGGAAAGGTGCTCGACGGACAGTACCAGATCGAACAGTTCATCGCGCGAGGCGGGATGGGTGACGTATATCGCGCACGTCACATCCTGCTCGGCGACCGCGTGGTCATCAAGACGTTGCGCTCCGAGATGCGCCAGAACGCGGAATGGCTGAGGCGCTTTCAACGCGAGGGGCAGGCCGCGCGCCGGTTCCGCCACCCGAACGCGGTGACGGTTTACGATCTGCGCACTGCGGACGACGGCCTCATCTACATGGTGATGGAGTATGTCGAGGGGCGCACGCTCGACAAAGAACTGAAGGAGCGTGGGCGCTTTTCGCCGGCGGAGGCGCTGACGGTGCTCGCGACGGTAGCGGACGTGCTCGACGCGGCGCACGCGACGGGCGTTGTCCACCGCGATTTGAAGCCGGAGAATATCATGATCGGCAAGCCGGGTGAGGTGCATCCGGGCGTGAAGCTACTCGACCTCGGCATCGCCAAGATGGTCGGGATGGGCGACGCGCACGCGGGTGAATTAACTTCACTAACGACTGCAGGCCAAGTGCTCGGCACGCCGTACTACATGTCGCCGGAGCAATGGGGCGAGGCCCCGCGCGATGGCGGCGCGGAGGTCGACGGGCGGACGGACATCTACAGCCTGGGCCTCATCGCGTATGAGTTAGTGACCGGCCAGCGGCCGTACAACGCCGCGACGATTCCCGAAATGCGGCGGATGCACGTAACGGGCGACGCGCCGGCGCTGCAACAGTTGGCGCCGCACGTGCCGGAGGCTTTCAGTCGCGCGATTACGCGGGCGATGGCGAAAGACCGCAACGACCGCCAGGCGACCGCCGGAGAGTTCGTCAGCGAACTGCGCGCGGCACTCGACCACGCGGCGTCGTCACCTACAGTTAACCACATCGAGGCGCGAGCGACCGGGGACGTGTCGAGCGCGGCACCGACGCTGATTTCGCCGAGCGTCCGCGAGACGGCCGGGATGCCCGTCGAGCAACGGTTGACGGTCGGCGATTCGTCGTCGGATTTCGGCGCGTCCGCTTCTTCGGCGGGGCCATCAATCGTCACCGCCGCCGCCCCCGCGCCCGTCGTTCATTCCAGCAGTAGCCACAGCAACCGTGGCGGCACCGGCAACATGACAGTCTCGCCGCCGACGCGCAGGCGTGTGTGGCCGTTCGTAATTGGGGCGTTGATCGTCGGGGGGCTGTTGCTGACCGGCGTCGGCGCCGCCGGGCTGCTCTGGTGGAGTCGCCACAACACGACCCCGAAAGTTGGTCGTGCGACGGCTCCAACAGTCAGGAAGGATGAGCCGCTTAAAGGCGCGAACACGCCCGCCGAACCCGCGCCGTCTGTGACCGTATCCACAGCCAACGTCGAGGCGTTGCGTTGGTGGATGACGACTTTCGTCGATAAGAAGGACGACGGAAAAAAGGTGGCTGGCGACCCGGTGCCGATGCGCTCCGGGCAGCAGTTCAAGTTCCACTTTCAGCCGCGCCAGAGCGGGCATCTGTACATCATCATGACGACCGAGGGCAACGCGCCCGTCACGTTGTTGACCTCACGCCCCGCGAAGACCGAATCGAATCAACTCGTCGGCGGCGTGGATTTTGATTTCCCTGGCGGCGACGACGTGATCGAGTTGGACGATCAACTCGGCGCAGAGATTTTTACCGTCATTTTTTCGCCGCAACCGCTCGCGTGGCCGTCGGTTCTGACGGGTGAAGTCGAGCATGTATTGACCGCCGCCGAACAACAGGAGTTGACGGAATTCCGCCGCCGCCACGAAGCAAATAAGGTCGAACTTTCCGTCCAGAATGCGAACAGCGAACAGCCACTGACAATCGTCCGTGTGCCCGGCGATACCAACCCGCCCGGCCACCCGTTCATATTTGACATCCGCATTGAGCACCGATAATTTGGCGGCCCCGAACCACTCCGTCCGCCCGGTCGCTCTTTCACCACCTGACCAAACGGAGGCAGCCATTGATGCGCCTGAAGTCGTTAGCCCCGGTCATCACTGTAGCCATCACTGTAGTCATCACTTTTATCATCACCTTGAGCGTGTGTGATGCGTTCCGCCCGACAGTCATTGCAGTGTCCCATTCGATGGCGGCGCGCGACCGGCGCGGTGAAACAACCGCGAGAGAGCGTCAGGACGCCGCGCCGCAGGATGAAGACGTGAGCGTGCGCGGCGCGTTCTTCGCCACACGTCCGGGCAGCGGCAAGGGCGGCAACAACCGCGCGTCGGCAGGCACGACAGCATCAGGCGAGGGCGGCGCGCCCGAAGCCGTGACGAACAAAGCGGCGAGGAACAAAGCGATCAGCAAGTCAGGCGCGCCGAAGAGCAGCACCAACAAGAGCGTCGGTCGCAAGCCGACAAACACGGCCACGGCGAAGAAGCCGGCAGCCACGACCGCGTCCGACAAGACGGCGAAAGTAGCGGTCGCAAACGGCAAAAAGATTTCCTATGGCTCCGTTAATCTCGGACTCGGTTACACACTTTATATGCGTGCCGCCAACGGCGATGCGGTGCGGGTCGACCCGGACAGAGAGTTCAGCGCGGGCGATCAGATACGCATCGCGCTTGAAACTAACGCGGACGGCTTTCTCTATATCTTTCACACCGAGAACGACCTCAACCCACAGATGCTCTTTCCAGACGCGCGATTGAACGGCGGCGTCAACCGTGTCCGCGCGCACGTGCCTTACCAGGTGCCCGCTAACACGACCGACTGGTTCAAGTTCGACGCGCGCCCGGCCGTCGAGCGGCTCTACGTCGTGCTGGCGCGCGAACCTCTGTCGGGCGTGCCCATCGCCGGGGCGCTCGTCAGCCACTGCGCCGGAAACCCTGCGTCGTGCGCGTGGCAACCGGCAACGCAGTTGTGGGCACAAGTCACGGCGGACGCGAGTGCGCCGGTCGGCGTGAGTCGGGACAAAGAGTATGGGCAAGAAGAGACGGCCGCCGAACGCGAAGCCGTGACGCGTGGCATCGGTCTCTCGCTCGATGCGCCGCCGCCCTCAATCGTTCGCATGAATATATCGTCAGGCACGAAACTGCTCGCGACGCGGATTGATCTTGTGCATAAGTAAGTCGGCACTTCCTGAATCATGATTTGCGCCCGCAAGTCGCCCGTTCGATCTTTGTTACTGATGATCGAATTTACACCTCATCGCAGACAGCGGAGTTTCACAATGCTTTCAAGAATAATTTCAAGAATGCCTTTATCAATGCCCTCGAGAACGCGTTTCTTACAGCGAGTTGCAATTGCGTTCGATTGTTTAGAGGCGGCCTGTGGTGACCGCCGGTTCAAGTTGCCCGGGCGGTCACCAC
>JACDEG010000370.1 GCA_013816505.1 Pyrinomonadaceae bacterium
ATCGTGCGGCCTGGCGTGCGACCTCACGCAACTGACCCTCGGCCTCGGCGCCATGTCTCCCTGCGTGGCCGCCAGCGATCTCAACCAGCAAACGTGTCCGGCCATCGGGGGTGCAGCCTTCGACCTGATGGTGGTCCGCGCCTTCGTCCGCGCGACACCCGGAAGTGAACTCACGGACGTGCCCGGCGCGCGTTAACCTGATGGCGCGTACATCGAGACCTTTCGCTTCCGCGAACTTTGCCATGTGCTTCAACGTGTCGTCGACCGTCGAAGCTTTAGCCAGACACAGAGGGTTGGGGCCGCAGTGATCGGCGAGCTTCTTGAAACGGCGCACTGCGATCTGGCGTTGCCGGTGCAGCGTTGCTTGCGATGTATCGGTCGGTTCTTTCTTTAATTGCATAAACTTGTCACATCCGTTTCCTTACTGAGACGCTGGCCAAGAATCTTGAACAGTGACCGTCTCCCGAAACTGCGTCTCCTGCTGCGCGTAGATGTTTCCATCTGCATATGGTTCACGGTGGGATACTGATCACTGCCGGCGGTGCTGGTGCCTTCTCTTCTCGCAACCGCGCGTGCCTGCATTTAGCGACCCCGTGCTCCACCCCTTCCGGGTACCAGTAGCCAGTGCCGTAACAGTCCGGGCAGTGCGAGACGTTAAGACTCGTGGTGGCAGATGGCACTACTTGTGATTGGAGAGTGAGGAACTGCTTGATCTGAAGATCGTCTTCACCGGTGCGATGAATCGTCTTGGCATACCCGCCCGGGTTAGTAATTCCCTGCCCCGTTCGGTGCAGATGCTCCGCCCATTGGCGGCATTCTTTCTGCGAGAATTTCGATTTACTAATCACACACACACCCTCTCTGCCGTGGGTATGCCCGGCGTTCTGTGTGTGCGTGTTCTCCTTAATACTCTCCTTAATACTCTCCTGACTATATAAGGACGGGGGACGGGGATTGCCCATCTCTAGGGATTGGCAATCCCCATCCCTAGAGATGGGCAATCCCGATCTACAGAGATGGTTGTTCCCATCTACGGTAGATCGGGGTTGCCGGTTTACCGTAGATGGGGATTGCCCATCTACCGTGGATTGGGATTCCCCATCTACCGTAGATGGAGAAGTGCTGTCTTGTCCGAAGCCGTTGTTCTCATCCGGCGGCTCGCCCCCATCGATCAATTTGTCGAGTGCGGCGTCAACCACCGGGTGATTTCTGAAGTAGTAAGTCAGCCCTTGTTGCTTATCGAAGTAACTACAGTAGAGCTTGTCCTGGAACTTGTCCGGCGCAGCATCAAATGCTGACTTTGACAGGTACCGCACGCCGATCTTGTCGAAGGCCGTCCGGAACTCGTCGGCACTGAACCCAAGTTCCTCCTGCCAACTCTGCCCCCGCTTGTAAGACTTGGAGTTGTGGCATGGCTCCAGGAACTTGTAGTAGCCGTGGGGATACTTGGCGAAGTGGAAATCAAGTTGTTGCATCAGCAAACAGCCGGTGACGCTTTTGGCGATTGGCCGGAGTTCCCGGACATAAGGAATGATCTTCGAGGTGATCTGTAGAATTTTATTGCGCATACCACCTGTAGAGAAGTCCTGCTTTTCGGGTCTCAGGACGCGACATTGAATGTACCTTGGGGTACTTTGCAGTGTAGGAGTGACTTGTGGACGCGGTCGAATAACCCTGGGGCGTTTTTGGGATCGCGCTGATACTGCGGTGAAACACTACACCGGGGGCAGACGGCACTTCAGTGTCCGACGGAGAAGGGATATGACTGCTTCTCACTAGGCTGCTTCGGTTCGTTGCCGTGCAGCTTCAGTTTGTTCATTTTTCGCTGGAACTCTTCCTCGCCAATTTGAGTATTAGAAGCCGCAGCGAAACTACCTCCCCAAAGCAGCGTAAAAGCAGGCACCGCTAATAAAATCCTGTGAGTTAATCCTTTGTTAGAACTAACTACACAAAGAATTTGGCGAAATAATTTTGTATAGTTGCGCATCTCAAATTCTTTGTTTCTCCATCAGCCGTTTTCGGGAAACACCCGGAGACATTCTCGTTGGTAACCACTTGAACTCTCGTTGCCGCCTCAATTAACTCGCTCCGGCACCAGATGCCGGACAAATTGAACCTTTTGACGATTATATTAGACACAGGGAAGTATCTATGTCAACGGATATTTCAGACAAGTAATCTGTTATAATAGGCGTCTGATATAATAAACTATTATGAATGGCCGAACACATTCGAGAAGACCTTGCCGATTTCGTGAAGCGCGTGCGGGCGCAGAAGGGTTTTTCCTTGAAGCTGGTGGAAGACCAAAGCAACGGTCGGATCGACAAGAGTTATGTCAACCAGATTGAAAACAGGGCAGTGTTGAGTGAGAGCATTTCGCTCAAAAAACTGAGCGGACTGGCCGAAGGCCTGCAGGAGCCGGAGGAGGTGGTGGTGGCGGTCGCGCGGGGTAAACTGCCTTCCGACATCAAAGACCTGCGCGAGCTGAAGCTGATCGAGGACTGGCGCTCGCTCCCGCCTTCACAACGCGATGACGCGGAGGCATTTATGCAGCTCCTCAAGCTGAAAGCCGCACGCCTTAATGAAAATCGGCGCGCTGGTACTCAGAAGAACTCCGACGGCGTGACACAGAAGGTCAAGAAGAAGAGAGCCTGAAACTTTCATTTTGCAAGGACCCCGTACTCAGTAATTCGGGCGGTCGAACACACGAACAACGATCCACCATACGCTACACAACGGACGGCAGATATTGTTGCAACGAATTAAAGCATTACCTCAAATGAAAGAGAGCGCGAAATTTATAATGTTCAGGCTGACTTCAGTTATTAAGGTGCCCTCTTCGATTGTCACCACGTCTGATGCTGTGGTGACACATGAATTTGTGAGTGATGCCACAGGGAATTGTATCTCTCCAGCACTACTCTCACTGGACAGCAAACAAACTAGAAGAGCTGTGGCGATTGAAACATTTACTTTTTTCATATTTTTCCTTCAAGGCCAGTCAGAAATGCAGAACAAGGTTGGTTGAAACGTGCGCTAAGTTGTTGACTGTGCGGATGATAACACCAGTTGTAATTTCATTGCTAACTTGCACTCTTCTTGCAAGTTAAGAAAGTCGAATCGTGTTATGGATTTAAGGGTGAAAACAGAAAATGGCTTGCATGATTCGTTACAAGCTTCGACGAATGAAGCTAATTTTCGGTGCTCAAAAGCCAAAACTCTCGAGCGTGCCGGCGACTATGAAAGCGCTCGCGCGGCGATGGAGGGATTGTGGGAGCGTGTTGGGGAGAGGCCGATTGTTGCCGGATTAGATGAAATCGTCGCTGGCAAGGTATTACAGCGTGCTGGAGCCCTCTCGGGCTACATCGGGAGCAAACAGCAAATTGAGGGAGCACAGGAGTTTGCTAAAGACCTACTTAGCGAAAGTATCAACATATTCGAACGTCTAGGTTTGATTGCATTAGCAGCAGAAGCCAAATCTGACCTAGCCGTTTGCTATTGGAGGGAAGGTGCGTTTGATGAAGCGAGAATTCTTATTCGCGACGCATTGCGGCATCTTGCAAACGAAGACATTACCGCAAAGGCAATCTGTCTACAGCGGCTGGCAATGGTTGAATTCAGCTGTGACCATTTACATGACGCGCACACGGCATTGTTGGAATGCTCCTCTCTCTTCGCATCAATAGATGATGCTTCATTCAAAGGCCGGTATCACCATCAATTGGCGCTGGTCCTCCGCAAGCTCGGCACCTCAACCGGACGCGCGGATTACTATGACCAAGCTCTCGTTGAATACTCGGCAGCCAGTTATTACTGGGAACAGAGCGACAGCCCGCGCTACTGCGCCGGCGTGCAGAACAACATCGGATTCCTACTCTTCAAACTTAATCGTTTCGCCGAGGCACACGAACATCTTGACCGTGCGCGAGCTCTGTTTGTGCGGCTGCGTGATGACGTGCACACCGCACAGGTGGACGAAGTGCGCGCCCGCGTCATGCTGGCCGAGGAGCGGTACAATGACGCGCTAAAGGTAATCAAGCCGGCGGTGCGCACACTCGAGCGCGGTGGAGAGCAGTCCCTTTTAGCCGAAGCGATGGAGACGTGTGCCGTCGTTCTCGCCCGGCTGGGGCGAGGCCATGAGTCACGAGAAACTTTTGAAAAAGCTATTGCGGCTGCTGAAATCGCCGGAGATAGTGAAGGGGCGGGGCGCATTGCCATCAGCCTTATCGAAGAATTTCGCGACGCTTTTTCCGACGTCGAGTTGCGCCAAATTTATGCCCGCGCCGATCGGCTCGTCGGCGCGTCACAGCATCAAGAAACGCTCCAGCGCCTCCGGTGTTGTGCTGGCATGTTGGCCGTAATCGGCACATCAACAAAGGGAGTTGCGGTTCCGCCGCCGGCATCGCGCCAAAAGCCGATCGCGCCGTTGACGGATGACCTCATCGACCTTGCGCGGCAGATGGCGAATTCTACGTCATGCATTCTCATCACCGGAGAGTCCGGCACCGGCAAGGAAGGTCTCGCGCGGCTCATCCACGAGTGGAGCGGAAGATCAGGGGAGTTTGTAGTCGTTGACTGCTTAGGCATTAGCGACGCGACGGCAGAATCTACTATCTTCGGCCACATGCGCGTCGCCTTCGGCGGCGCGGATTACGACTCACCCGGTGCGGCGCGCACGGCGCACGGCGGGACGTTGTATCTCGACAATGTCAACGCCCTGAGCTTGGCGAATCAGGCGAAGCTCTTCCGGCTGGTCGACAGCGGAGAGCTCCACGTGCCCGGTGCGGGGCTGCCGGAACAGGTGAGCGTGCGCGTGATCGCCTCGACGACCGTGATGCTCGAAGAGATGGTCAGCAAGGGCTTGTTCCGCGACTCACTTTTCTACCGACTCGGCGTCCTCCGCATTGACGTCCCGCCGCTACGCGAGAGGCCGGACGACGTGGCGTGGCTCGTGCACAGCTTCATCATCGAACGCGGGGCCGCTGATGGAGACGCCACCTTCAGCGATGAGAGTATCGAGGCGCTCAAGCGGCTGCCGCTCTTCGGCAACTCGCGCGAGTTGACGGCTCTGATCACCCGCCTCGCTATGAAGTGCCGTGGCAAGACAGTCACCGCCAGACATGTTGAATCGGCAGCCGCCGAGCTGGCCACACTCGCGCCGGAGATACAATCGTGGAAGCAGTGCGACCTGACCGAAGAGGTCAGGAAACTGGAACGACGTCACATCGAGGGGGCTCTCAAGATGAGCCGCGGGCGCATCTCGAAGGCAGCGCAACTTCTCGGACTGAAGCACCACCAGTCGCTCATGACGATGATCAACTCGCGGCACAAAGATTTACTCGCAGCGCGCGTGCCCGCCAAGAAGAGACACAAGAGCATCATCCGCAGGCGCCTGACGTTGGTGAATGGTAAGCGGTGAGGCTCTGATGCGTACTCTACAGATGGATGAGCGATTGCCAAACTGATCTCGAAGTTAAATTAGTAAAAGTCATGACGTGACCGTGCACAATATGTTGTCAGACAGGTGGTCGAGAGTCTTACTTCCGTTTGCTCGACGTCAATGATCAGTCGCCGAGGGTGGCTATTGTGCGGCACCCTCCCTCAATGACGAGCGTGCGACTGTTGTTACACACAGCTTTCAGGCTGGCCCCGTGAGTTTGCACTCGTCTCATATGCACTCTCCGGACCATGCCTGCCGGTGACATTGTCCGCACCTTGTCTCAACGACCGCAGCATCAAATACAGATATATGCGAATCAGTAGTTGAAAAGACAGACAAACGGCAGAATTAGTAGAATTTTCTTACCATGGAAAATCAACTAATTCACCTCTACCTGTTCGTCTGTCAAACTTACGATACTTCGTCAGAGACTTGTTTTCAACGCTTGTGCAATAACGCCAAACCACTGTTCACTGACCAAGAACTCATCACCATCTGGTTCTTTGCTCACATAAACGGCTGTTTTGAGAAAAAGAAGATGCACCGCTTGATCCACAACTATTGGCGCGACTGGTTTCCACAACTGCCGAGCTATCAAACGTTCGTCTTGCGCCTCAACCGCTTAGAGCCGACTTTCCAGACGTTCGGAGCTGTGTTGTCCGCCGCTTTGGCAGCAACCCGCACGCCGGAGATTGACCACCTAGTTGACTCACTCCCCGTGATGCTCGCCCAACACCGACACTCCTCTCGCGCCCGTGTCGCGCGCGAAGTGGCGGATGTCGGATTTTGTGCCGCCAAGAAAACTCGGTTTCATGGCGTGCGGCTGCACCTGATCGCACAACGACGGCAGGGACGCTTGCCTCGCCCGGCGCCAGTGTGGCTC
>JACDEG010000371.1 GCA_013816505.1 Pyrinomonadaceae bacterium
CAGCAAGCATCAGCCAAGCGGGAGCAGAGGTGCCACAGGTCTGGGCAGCAGTGCTCGCGGCGTGAAGTGTGATCTGGAGACCACTTCGGCTCTTGCTGCTTTATTGACAGAGTTTGCACCAGAGCCCTCGGAAGAACTCGCTGAGCTTCGCGCCAATTTCAACGCGGACAAAGGCAAGGTGCGGCTGCTGTTGCTGCTCTCACCCACTTGACCGGGCTGTCTTCGGGGGGCCTCCGAAGTTCAAAGCAAAACACTCGCTCAGGTAAAAGATCCGAAATTGCGCGCCTACTCGGTGTGGGTTCCGATTCTTAAATCCGATGTCGAGGGAACCGTCGCCCAAGCTACGATGCAACTGCACGACGAGCGCGTGAGCCACTTCTGGGACGCGGGCGGTGAGCTAGTGAAAGGGTATTCGCGCGTGATGAAATTCGGTGACGAGCAGCCCGCGTGGGATATCTACTTCGTCTTCGACCGCGATGCCGAGTGGAAGGGTGAGCCGCCCGCTCCCGCTTTCTGGATGCACCAGCTCAAGCTCGCGCCGGAGAAACGCTTCGACGGAGAAAGACTCGCCGCTGAGATAAACAAGCTGCTCCAGAGCGCGGGGCAGAGATGTTTAGTGCCGCGCGCCGGTGCGATCCGCGACCCGCGACACGAAAGGAATCATCAAGATGGTCACCGACGATAAGACAGCCGAAGTGCTGGGCGTGACAATGTGATCGGCAACAGTGTGGGTGAAGTTATCCACGAAGCGGCAATGGCACTTAGATTTCGCGCGAAGCTCCACGACTTCATTGACATGTGACAGCAATTCTCGGTTAGCTTATAAGTCCTTTGGCGATGCGACTTGGCTTGTCGAGTTTTTGCGCTTGTTCTGAACTATCATTCAATGTTTCCAATATCTTACAGCGATTCTGACCGAGAATTGCTGACCAAAACCGCTGCCGTGATGGAAATGTACGAAATGTTTGATTGTGAGCAATCTTTCCATTTTGTATCTCCCCCGCTTTTTTTCACTCTCGGCGAAGTTCGTCGCTTCGCTCTTCGGGATCGCTGCCTGAAGGTTATGCACTCGGAGAGCTTTTGCGTCTCAAAATAATTCTTGCAACACAACCGCCCGCGCCTGACAGTCAGAGAGTCCGGTGAACTGTGTGCTGTCGCGGAAGAGAAACTCGATGGTCTAATCACAAATGACAAATTTTGTTTCACTCGCCACCGCCAACTCAAGCTGAACTGGTGGCGGCGACCGCTCCGCTTGCGTCAAAGTCCGCTCCTGAATAACAGCCTTGTCCATTCAGGAGGAAACTGTGAAGCAACCGAAGCCGCAGTGGAGCATTCAGCGCCGGACTGTCGCACGCCGCGACGGCGAGCGGCGCCTCGATCAAGCCTACCAACACCTTCTGCGATGGGCGCGCGAACCGACCACCGCACCCCAGCCGCAGGAGGAGAACAATGAGAGTTGCCATCTATGCCAGAGTCTCGACGACCCGTCAGGCACAGGCGCAGACCATCGAACAACAGCTTGCACGCTTGCGGACATTTACAGTCGAGCAGGGCTGGACAGCTAACACCCAGCACATCTACCGTGACGACGGTTACAGTGGTGCCGTGCTCTCGCGCCCCGGTCTGGATCGGCTGCGCGACCGCGCCTCATTCGGTGAGTTGGATATCATCCTCATCACCGCTCCCGACCGGCTCGCCCGCAAGTACGTCCATCAGGTGCTGCTCATCGAAGAGTTCGCCAAGCACGGTTGCCGCGCCTCGGTTCCTCGACCGCCCGATGACGAACGACCCCCACGATCAGTTGCTCCTCCAGATTCGTGGTGCGGTCGCTGAGTACGAACGCACGTTGATCGCCGAGCGGATGCGTCGCGGGCGGCTGATGAAACTCCGTGCCGGACAATTGCTGCCGTGGACAAAAGCGCCGCTCGGCTACCAAGTTGACCCGGAGCGACCACGTGACCCCGCCGGATTGCGCCGCGACGAGGTCTCAGCCGTCATCATCGCACAGCTCTTCGCATGGTATCTGGAAGAACGGGCGACGCTCTACAGTGTCGCCAAGCGATTAACCGAGAGCGGCGTGCCGACTCCAACTGGGACCCCGCGCTGGAATGTCGCCACCGTGCGCGGCATCCTCCGCAACCCGCTCTACACCGGCACCGCGTATGCTAACCGCACCCAAGCAGTTGCCGCACGCCAACGTAAATCGGCGCTCTTGCCGGTCGGGGCGGGTGACAGTACCTGCCCCCGACCGCCGGAAGAATGGATCGCCATCACGGTTCCTGCCATCATCACCGCGGAGACGTTCGAGATGGTGCAAGAGAAATTGTCAAAGAACATGCAGGGCGCGCGTCGTCACAACACCAGCCACGACTATCTGCTGCGCGCGCTCGTCAGTTGTGGCACGTGCCGCTTGAGCGCGACGGGGCGCGTCGTCCATCCCGGCTACTGCTACTATCTATGTCGCGGACGGCGTGACTCGTTGCGCGCCGCACAAGGTGCGCGGTGTCAAGCGCGCTACATCCCGGCACAGCAACTCGACGACCTCGTCTGGCAAGACCTCTGGGAGGTGCTGACCGACCCGGAGCAGATTGCACGAGCGTTGCAGCGCGCGCGCGGCGGCGACTGGCTGCCGCAAGAACTTCAAGCGCGACAACAGGGTGTGCGGCGCGCCATCACCCAACTCGAACGCCAGCAGGAGCGGCTGCTTGAAGCCTACCTTGCGGGAGCGGTGCAGTTGGCTGAGTTTGAACGCAAGCGCGGCGAATTAGAGACGCGCCGCGACAGCTTCTGCGCGCAGCAGCGGCAACTCGATGCGACGGCTCGCCAACGCACCGAGTTGAGCGCGGTGGCAGAATCGGTCGAAGCCTTCTGCGCCCAAGTGCGAAAAGGACTTATAGATGCCACGTTCGCGCAACGACGTGCATTGGTCGAGCTGCTGATCGACCGTGTGATCGTGACGGACGCCGAGGTGGAAATCCGCTACGTGATGCCGACCTCGCCGGACGGACCGCACCACCGCTTTTGTCATTTGCGGAAAGACCATTTCGATCTGAAAACGCCCCGCATACAATTCCACCAGCTTGCGCGCGTCCAGTTCCAGATCGGTCGAAGCCAGCACGATGTAACGCGGCTTGTCCGGTCGCCTGCGATGAACCATGACGACGACGCGCAACTGGCGCTTGAGCGTGACGTGCCACACGAGGGCTGTATAGAGATGCACATAGTCAGCCTCCTCAAGCGCGCCGAGGGACTCGAAGCGGCTGAGGTCTTGAAAGCTGACCTTGCCGTCATATTTGCGTCGACGACCCCGCCGCCTCGGGTGCGGGCCGGTGAACAGGAAGCGACAGTCCGCATCGCACCGCAGTTTGGTGATGGCGTGCAGGTCAAGGCTTCGGACCTCATCGACGTACTTCTTTTTGGCAAAGTAGCCGTCCACACAGTGATATGTGACCTGCGGCGGCAAGCGCTGCCGCTCGTCACGCAGTTGCTTCTGATAGAAATCAACACGGGTCTCTTCCTGCTCGGCCCGGTCGCTTTTCTCCCCCGGCGGCGTCTGTGCACAAGCGAGCGTGAAGGCGCAGCGGCGCGTGACATCCACGACCGCCAGCGTCGAAATCTCCAGCCCGCGCTCAGGGCGGCTGGCGCAGCCGTTGAAGAAGTGGCCGAGACCGAAGGTGCGCTGCCCGTTCTACGGGATAAACGAGGCATCCTGCACCGAGATCAGTTCCGAGTGCGGGTCAAGTGCCGCCTCGATCACGCGCTGATGAAAGTCCGGCCAGTCAAAGTCAGCGCGGAACTGGCGCGCCAGCGTCCGCTCGGAGTAGTCGTAGTAGCGGCTCAGGTTGCGAAAGTTGCCGCGCCCGCGCAAGGCGAGGATGGTGGCAAACAAAGTTTCAAGGAACTTGCGCTGCGGTTGACGCAGTGCAGGCATCTGTCGCAGGATGTGATTGACAATTGTCATCGGCCATTAACGGGTTGGAGTGGAGTTCGACACCCACATTCAACTAGTTGGTGGCCTTTTTTGCTAACGTTTTCGCTCAAAAAATGTCCGCAGTATTGTTATCCCCGACATCCCAATTACTTTGATTACAGTGATCTTGAAAAAAACCACGCGAGAGTTACCCGCGTGGTTGTCTCAGTCAATATGTACACGAGGTCATTGCTTACTCTGTGCGCGTGACCTTCCAGATCGTACCGGTGAACGGTGGAAACTCATACTGGCCCTCTACGGCTGGGTTAACTCGCGCGATACCATAATCCACAATGTACATCGCTCCGTCAGGACCGAACTTCACGTCATATGGCCGTTCGATACCTTGTCCCTGCGCACCTTGCCCTGAAGCCGGTCCAGGCATCAGGTTGCGCACAAACGGTACGACCTGCCCAGTAGCCGGATCAAGACGCACAATCTGGAAGCCTGCATTGCCGTCGCGCAACGGCGTCGTTGCTGGTGCTAAGTCGCCCCACTCCGCCACAAACAACTGCCCCGCCAAACCGCCCCATGAGGCTGGTGCCACGTCAAGCAGCGAGGGAGAAGAGTTGATCTCATGCAAGCCAGCGACGAGTGATTGATCCGGCGGTACCAGTCCGCTCGCTGGATGGTCGATCATGAACCTGAGCGCTCTCCCTACTGGCTGTCCGAGCACAAACTGCGGTGCCTGCAACGAATCCGGACTATCGAACTTGGGATTGGTGACCGGCTCAAGCGCCGCCGAAAAGTCCGGCCAGCCATACCATGTGCCTTCACGCACGCGGTAAGTGGCATCAAATTCGTCGTTGACCGGTCGTGAGCCGCGCACATCATAGCCGTTAACTGCCGCGTACATCTCGCCGCTTGCGTTCCAAGTAAGACCGATGATGTTGCGGAACCCCCAGGCGAAGACGCGCAGTGTGGCCTCGGGATTGAAGGCGAAAGGATCGAACACCAGAATCGAGCCGCCGCATTTGTTTGTCCCCGGGATCACCTGCCCTGGCGTAGTCGCGGTGCCGAACGGGGAGAAGGCGCCAGTCTGTACCAAGTCGCTCGGGTCCGGGGTACGAAAGTCAGGCGTCTCGAAGTTAACTCCATTGAGCACGATGTCTTGGCATGGAATTGTGCGCACACCAGGGCTCCTTCTGACGAACGGAGCGTTGTCGATGCCGACCACAGCAGCATTAGCCGCCGGACCAGATGCAACGTACATCAATCCATCTGGGCCAACCCTGATGTCGTTGACCTGGTGCTCAGACTGGCTGTCGATGATGCCGCTGAACAACTGCGTTAGTGTGCCGTCGGGCGCCAGCCTCGAAACAGCCCCAGTACGGTCTGCCGCGCGGTGCGTGAAGTAGAAATCACCCTTGAACCAGGTAAGCCCAGCTACCGAGTCCTCCACCCCCAAGTCACTCAGATTGGCGATTTCCGTTACCCGACCGGGTTCAACGCGCAGGATGCGGGACGGCGCAGGCTCTTCGAGAAACGCGCCGCCAGCCTCCACCACATACATCCGCCCGAGATCATCCCAAGCTATCGCCGTCGCGTAGGTCAACCCATCCACAACCTTCTCGATCTGGAATCCCGGCGGCAGCACGATTGTCGCGAATTGCTGAGCCCGCGCGCGCATCGGCACAATCGATGTAAGAACAAGCGCCATCACCATCATTATTGATGTTAAAGTCTTCATCGGCTTTCCTCCTTCACTTCATTTACCTGTCGTTTGCGTCGGCGAATGTTGGTTGCAACACCTGCCAGCCCGGTGCCGAGCAACAACATGGTAGTTGGTTCGGGGATCGGCTGCTGTTGCGCTACCAGGCTTGCTTGCGTGACGTTTGGTCCAAAAATGTCAACCGCCCAGCGGCCATCCCGGCGATTGCCAGAAATATCCACAAAGCCATCTCTGAAATTGCCCTGGCCAGCCCGTGTAAACCCGTCGGATAAGTTCGGCCCAACCGCGAAGTTTGGAGATTGTGTGAGCGCCAGAATGTAGTCACCGGATGTCAAAGTGGTTTGCGAAAAGGCGTCGAAACGTCGGCCTGTAACTGCGTCGGTAAGAACGCTGGAACCACCATCATCGTTTTGGACGAGGAGCACTCCCGCGCTATTAAACAACGCTAGGTACGGGTCAAAGCCACCTCTGGCAATGGTCTCTCCGGTGGCAGTAACGCCGCCGGCGTAAGACAAGGTGCGGAGTGTGACAGCGGAGGACATGCTGACGGTGAAGTTGAAGAACTGAACGTTATCGTCCTGTGTAAACGTTCCTGTGAAAGAGAACGGATCTGCTTTGGCAGTGGATGCAAAAGTGAAGCTGATGATCAGCGTCGC
>JACDEG010000025.1 GCA_013816505.1 Pyrinomonadaceae bacterium
GACGCGGGGTGCGCGTCGCGCTGGTGACGGGGCGGCGGTTCCGCGACGCGCGGCCGCTCGCACTGGAACTCGGACTCGACGTGCCGGTGATTTCGCACAACGGGGCCTTGACGAAACACGCGCACACGATGGAGACCGTCGCCGCGCGGCTGCTGCCGCTCGAAGCTGCGCGCCACGCCTTGCGAATCGGGCGCGCCGCCGGGGCCGACGCGCTGGTGAGCGTCGACCCCGAAGGGGCCGGGCTGCTCGTCTACGATCACGTCAGCGAGACCAACGAGGCGCTCGCGAAGTACATCGTCTGGTCGCGGCGCGTCGTCGGCGACGACCCTGAAGAGGTTGTGCGTCGCGTCGCGTCGCTCGAACACTACCTCGATAGCCCGCCGGTGCATGTCGCCTTCTCCGGCCCGTGTCAGAGCACGGAGCGCCTCTACGAAGTGCTCCGGCGCGAGCTTGGGGCGAGCATCAAGTCGCTGCTGACGCTGTACCCGAAACAGGATTTCGCGTTGCTCGATGTGATTCACCCGGAGGCGTCGAAGGGCACGGGGCTGGCGGCGGTGGCCACCGAATATGGACTGACGCGTGAGGAAGTGATGGCGGTCGGTGACAACTTAAACGATTTGGAGATGCTGCATTTCGCTGGCACGGGCGTCATCATGGGCAACGCCGAGCGGCGGCTCCATGAGTCACGGAGTTTTCACGTCACCGCCGCCAATGACGACGACGGCGTCGCCATCGCGATTGAAAAGTTCGTACTCGATCACAACGCAGTCGACGATGACTGAAAAGTTCATCATTCACAACCACAAATGTCGGGAGTCGGAAGGCAAGAGGCCGCACATTTTTACTCCGCCTCTTCTTCTGACTTTTTACCATCAAGAGGAGCACACATGGCTAATCGCATCGCAAACATCAAGACCAATCACGGGACGATCCGCTTCGAGTTGCTCGAAGATGAGGCGCCACAGACAACCGACAATTTCATCAAGCTGGCCGAACGCGGCTACTACGACGGGGTGATTTTCCACCGCGTCATTAAAGGCTTCATGATTCAGGGGGGCGATCCGACGGGAACGGGACGCGGGGGCGAGTCCGCCGCTGGCGGGCGCTTCGCCGACGAAATCAACCGCACGTCGCCGCTTTATCAGGGTGGGTATGCGGCGGGCACCGTCGCGATGGCGAACGCCGGGCCAAACACCAACGGCTCGCAGTTCTTTATCATGCACGCCGACTACGCGCTGCCGCCGAGCTACTCGAAGTTCGGGCGCGTCATCGAAGGCCAGGGTATCGTCGACGCCATTGCCTTAGCGGAGACCGACCGCAACGACCGCCCGCGCACCGACGTGGTGATGGAAAAAGTTGCGATAGAAGAATAGTGGTGATGAGCACTTAAGTGATGAGCGACGACCGGGAGTGTCACTTGCTCGTCACGCACGACTCATCACTCATTGATTTTCTGAGTCGCGCCGCTCTTCATCAACTCGACGATTTTGTCCTGTCCGTTCTGGGTCGCAAAGTCGAGGGCAGTGCGCCCGTCTTCGTACTTCGCGCCCGGGTTGGCGCCGCTTTCCAGCAGAACGCGCGCCGTCTGGACAAGGCCTTTATTCGCCGCCGCCATCAGCGCGGTGAAACCTTTGTTGTTCGCAGTGTTCACGTCCGCGCCCTTTCCGACCAGGTCCTGGACGATGGAGACGCGTCCATAGCCGGCGGCTTGGATGACCGGCGCCATCCCGGCGTCATTCTTCACGTTCACATCGGCGCCTTTCTCGATCAGCGCGGCGACGATTTCCGGGTGGCCGCGACCCGCCGCAAACAGCAGCGAGGTGCCGCCGCCGTTGCCACGCGCGCCCGCTTCAGCACCGCGCGCGAGCAGGTGCTGAACGATGGCGATGTGCCCTTGAGTCGCGGCCTTCATCAGCGGTGTGTCGCGGTCGCGGTCGCGTGCATTAACGTCCGCGCCGCGCGCCAGCAGTTCCTTCACAACCGGGAAGTGTCCGTACCAGGACGCCCAGAACAGCGCCGTCCAGCCGTCGTCCGGCGTCGCATCCACCGCCGCGCCCTTTTCCAGCAACTCATGCACGATGCCGCCGTAGCCGTTGGCCGCCGCGAAGACGAGCGCGGTGCGCCCGTCCCTGAACTTCGCGTTGAGGTCGGCGCCGCGCGCCAGCAACTGTCGCACCAGCTCTTCGTGCCCGCCCGACGCCGCGAGGATCAGCGGCGTGCGCCCGTCGTTCGTTCTGACGTTAACGCCCGCGCCGCGCTCGATCAACGTCTGCACCAGAGGCGTGTCGCCGTCCTCCGCCGCAAGCGTCAGGGCCGTCGTGCCGTCAACACACTTGGCGGCGTGATCGACGCCTTTCGCTAACAGGCTCTCGATCAGTTCCTTCCGCTTGTTGGCGACCGCGAAGATGAACGGCGTGCAGCCGTCACCACTCTTCGCCTCAATGCTCGCCCCGCGCAACATCAACTCTTCGACGGTCTTAAGGTCTCCACCCGCGGCGGCTTGCAGCAGGTGGAAGTCTGGGTCGTCTTTTGGCTTCGGCCTCCCGCTCGGCATAGTGGCAAGGGACGCAGTTACTTTGGGGCGCACTTGGCGCAATGTTCGTTCTCTTCTCGGCTGGACGGCGAACTGCCCGACGCCGCCCATCAAGTCGCCTTGCGCCGCCGCGGACACGTCTGCGAACGCGGCGGCGACAATAACGCTCACCGCGAGCAGCGGTGATGTCACGCGCCAGCATGACCCGCCGCTCCGGGATCGAATCTTTCCGTTAACGCTCATGGTTTTCTTCTCCGTCGGTTCGCCAGGCGCCGAAGCGCATCGCGACGTTGTGATTGATGGGGCCGTGCCCGTGTCCGAGTTGCGGCGCGTGCCGGATGGCGTCGGTGACAAAGCGTTTCGCGGTGCCGACCGCTTCACGTAGTCGCATCCCGCGCGCGAGACCCGCGGCGATGGCGGCGGCCAGTGTGCAACCAGTGCCGTGGGTAGACGTGGTTTCGAGGCGCGGGTTGCGAAATAATTGTACGCCGTCTTCGTCGTCGAGCAGGTCAAGCGCATCGGCGGAGAAGAGGTGCCCGCCCTTTAGCAACACCGCCCGCGCGCCCATCTCGCGCATCACGCGAGCCGCGCGCCGCATCTCCTGTTCGTTCGTGACGCGCATCCCGGTGATGCGTTCGGCTTCCGGGATGTTTGGCGTCAACACGCGCGCCAGCGGCAGCAGTTCGGAGATGAGCGCGGCCAACGCCTCGTCATCAATCAAGTCATAGCCGGAGGTCGAGCGCACCACCGGATCGACGACCGGCGACGGCAGGCTCGTTTCACGAAACAGACACGCCACCTCTTCGATCACTTCGCGCGTCGGCAGCATTCCAGTTTTGACACCGGCCACTTGAAAATCTTCGACCACGGGAAGCACCTGCGCGCGCACCGCTTCCGCCGTCTGATGCGCTGCGCCGAACACGCCGGTCGTGTTCTGGTACGTCAGAGACGTCACCGCTGCGGTCGCGAAACACCCGAAGGCGGTGAATGTTTTAATGTCGGCGACGACGCCCGCCCCGCCCGACGGGTCGAATCCGGCAATCGTTAACGCTACCACCACTTGGGCTTTCAATTCAGGATCGTTCATACGTGGTTCGCTGACGCAGTTTAAGCTTTCGAGGCGATGCTTGCCACCTCGCGCACCGCTTCGCGCAGGTCGCGCGCGTCGGCGAACAAGCGAATCGCCGCGATGCCATGCGCGCCCGCCGCGAAGACTTGGCACGCGTTGGCGAGCGTGACGCCGCCGAGCGCGACGAGCGGGAATGGGGCGAGAGCGCGCACCGCCGCCGCGAGAACGTCGAGGCCGACCGGCACGCCGTACACCGCTTTCGATGGTGTTTCAAAGACCGGGCCGAAGGTAGCAAAGTCGGCGCCGTCGTCGCGCGCGGCGCGTGCCTCGGCGAGCGAGTGCGTCGAGACGCCAATCAAAAAATTATCGCCGAAGGTGCGCCGGACGATTGAAGGCTGAAGCGACCGGGTGGCGAGATGGACGCCATCGGCACCGGCGGCAGACGCGAGGTCGGCGCGGTCGTTGACCAGCAGGCGTGTGGCCGCGCCGGTGCTGCGTGTGATTTGTGCCACCCTCTCCGTTAGTTCGTAGAGGGCGCGAGCGGATAGTTCTTTTTCGCGGAGTTGAATCAGTGACACGCCGGCGTCAGTCGCACGCTCGACGAGCGCCAGTAAGCGCGCGAACTCTTCACTGGCCGGGGTGGTCGCGCGGGTCGTCGCGCCGTCGGTAATCAGATAAGTCGACGGGCGTTGAAGCTTGGCGGTCATGGGCGGGTGCGTCGGCGTCGGTCTCAAAAAATGTGCGGGCGGCGGGCCGTCGTATCGCGGGCGGCGGCGCATTCTGCTGCGTTTGCAGCGACCGCACCGTCTGGCGAAAGTGCGCTATCTCCCAGCCGGCCATGCCGAGGTTGAGTAGCCCCAACCCCGTGACCGCGCCACGCACCCAGCCCGACGAGACGGCGTTCTGCAAACTTTGCAGGCCGATCTTCTGCGAGGCGTAGAGCAGAAAATAATTATCGCCCCAGTCGCCCAGCCCAAACGGGTGAATCCACGGCAGCAGCGTCAGCACTGCGCCCGCCTCAAGGCACAGGATGATGTAAAAGATGACGGTTAGCTTGGATGACATGTCTGTTCAGGCGGTAAATAAATTTTCGCCGCAGCAAGCTGCGGAGTATTGCGGATAGCAGGCGAACATTCGCAGCAAGCTGCGGGGCATTTACCCGCTAAGAGTAAATGGATCGACGACTTTTCATCGGTCGCTTTTCACCTCTCGCCGGCAATCGTTTTTTGCGCCTGCAACTCGCGCAGTTTGTCGGCGACGCCGCGATAAGAAACGTCTGTCCCGTAGACTTCCGTAAAGGTCTCGAGGGCGCGGGTGAGGTCGCCCATCTGTTCGTAGGCGATGCCGAGTTCGTAGCGCAGTGCTTGGTATTCGTCTTCGGTGTGACCCGGCGCGCTGATGCCTTTCTTGAGCCACATCGCCGCCAGCGGCCCCATCCCCTTCTGCATGAAACAGTGTCCGAGCATATTGCAGCACTGAAGGTAGCGCGGCGTGCCGTCGCTCGGCGCGGTCAGCCCCGCCGCCGCTTGAAATTCTTCGATGGCCTTGTCGAGCAAGTCCATATCTTTGTAAGCCAGACCGAGGTTGTAGTGTGTTTCGAAGTCCTCGGTATCTTTCGGCTCCTCTTCCTCTTCGACCGCGCTACGGAACTCGTCGAAAATGGCGGCCAGGCCGAGGTCGAGGCTGGCTTGCGACACCGCAGCAACAGAAGGAGGCGGCGGCGATAGCGGCGCGTCGATCATCAAACCGTCGAAGGCGCCGTCCACTTCATCGCTTGTACCGGCGTCGATGGCATCGGCTTCTGCTGCGGCGCCGTAGTCGGCGAAATCGCCGAAATCGCCGAACTCTGTTCCCCCTTCGACCGCTTCAGTGGAGACGACCGCTTCAGCGGAGACCGGCGCAGCGAAAATCGAATCGGTGGCTGACGCGCCTTCTCCGCCGTCCGGCAATTGCCGGCGGCGCGCGTCGATGTCGGGGTGCGTGCCGTACTGCCGTTCCAGCACGTCGAGCGTGTCGCGCGCGATGTCGTGGTAACCCTGCGTGATGTAAAAATCGATGCTCTCAAGCTCTTGCTTAAGCATCGCTGCCTGGTGCTCGTCACCTTCCGCCGGGGCCGTGCTGCCGCTCGCCGGAGCGCCGAAGTCGATCTCCTGAAAATCGCCGGATACAGCGTCGGATGTCGTGCCGGCCGTGGCGGCGGGATTGTGGCCGGGAACCGCATTCGAAAAATCGTTGAGGTCGGCGAACGAAAAACTCGCGTCCGCGTCCGCCGTCGCTGCGGGCGACGCATCGACGGTATTCCACTCGATCTTGGCACCGGCGTCATCAGCAACGGGGGCGGCGGCGTTCGGCGTCAGCGCGTAGGCGTCATCGTCGACCATGAAGCTCTCGAAAGTCGGCACCTCGCTGGTCGCTTGCGGCGCGACCTCATAGTCGCTTGCCGCCGCACCGCCATTTTCGGAGGTGCCTCCGAGTTCGTTCAGACGATCGGCGAAGCGCGCCTCGGCGGGCGCCAGCCGCACGAGTTGGGCCAGCGCGTTGCGCTCTTCGTCAATCTGCCCGGATGACCTAGCCGATTCCGCGATGCGTTCGAGTGTCGGGCGCAGTTCGTCGTCGCGGCGCTGCCACGCATAGAGGCGCGCCAGCAGGCGGAGGGCAGCGAGGTGCTGCGTATCATGCGCGAGCGCCTGTTGCAGCAACTCCTGCATCTCGCCCTCTTCGCGCCCGGCCAGCGCCGGTTCGATGACGCGGCCGAGGATGCGCACCGCCCCGTCGACTTCGCCCAACCGGATGTAAAGGCGCGCGACGTCAAAGAACAGAGCGTAGTTTGACGAGTCCTGACTGACGAGTTCGTCGGTCGCGCGTTCGGCGCTCGCCGCGTCCCCCGCTTCGACGTAGGCGCGCGAAAGCATCGCTCGCAATTCTAAGTCCTGCGGTTGATCAATGACGGCCTGCTTGATTACCTTCGCCGCTTCGCCGGCCGTGCCGAGCGCCGCGTGGGCCGTCACGATTCCGTGGAGGGCGGGGTGGCTCGCGGGCCGGACGGCGAGCACTTTATTGAAAACTTCGATGGCCGACGGGTGGTTGCCCCGCGCGAGGAGGTGCGCGCCGGCCTCTGTGAAGGCGGCGGCGGCCAGGTCGTGCATGCCTTCGCGCGTCAGGCCGTCGGCGAGTCGGAGGCGAATTTCGGTGTTGTTCGGGTCGAGGTCGGCGATGCGCTGAAGGGCTTCGAACATCTCGCGCGTCCGGCCGGCGCGCGTGTGTGCCTCAGCGATAATGAGGTGCTGCGCGCGCGCTTCGACCAACAGGCCCTGCTGCTCGTAGAGTGCCGCGAGCGCGCCCGCCACGTCGATGTCGCCGGGCGTGATGCGCGCCACCTTTTTGTAGATGGCAATCGCTTTGACAATGAAGCCCTGCTCGCGGAAGTGGCCGCCGACGCGCTTAAAGCACGCCTCCGCTTCCTGTTTTCTGTCGGTTCGGGCGTAGAGGTCGCCGAGCGTGTTCAGCGCGTTGAAGTCACCCGGGTCCTGTTCGGCGATCTGGCGATATTCCTGAACCGCCGCCGTAATGTTGCCCTTCGAGAGGTGCTTTTCAGCCGCACGTAAAGTTTTTGCTTTATCAAATGCCATTCGGAATTATCTTGGATAGAAATAACATCATGGTGAGTGGAAACAACGTGGAAAAGTGCAGCGGAGTAGAGCGTCAAACTGTTACGGAACGTTGCTGTTAATGGCCCGCTAAACACCGTCGATACCGGACAATTTCGTACGCTAACACGCGTTCGTGGCGAGTGTCAATCGCATTATCCAGTGAGGTTTAGGCGCTCGCCGAAGGAGGCCACGGCAGGGGCACTCGGCACTTGTCAGTTGCTTTCTCAACTTACTGAGGCCCGTCAACCGTTGGGGAAAGGCGTCCCGCTTGAGTCACCGACAACGGGCCGGCGGTGGCGCGTCGGTAGATCGTCGTTGACAATGTTCGTCGGCGAAGGCTGAAGCGTCAGATTACGTCGGCGAAGTTCTTGCGCGTTCTGGCGAACCACCAATAGCCGGAAACGAACAGCACCAGCGCGAACGCGGAGAAGTACGCGAGGCCGCGCCAGTCAGGCGGGGCGCCTTCGAGGAGCACGCGGCGGTAGCACCTGACCAGCGCGGTGAACGGATTAGCGTCGATGAAGCGTCGATAATTCTCCGGCACGACTGCCTCCGGATAGATGATCGGCGTCAGAAACATCCAAGCGGTGAGCGCCAGCCCGATGGCCTGCGCGGTGTCGCGCAGAAAGACGCCGAGCGCGGCAATAAACCACGCCGCGCCGAGCATCGCCAACGCCTGCGGCACCGCCAGCACCGGCAGCCACACCAGCGTGGCGTGTACTTGCTGCCGCACGACGATGATCGCCATCAACAACGCCAACGTGCCGAACAGTTGATTCGCCAGCGCGACCAAGACCTGCGCGACGGGCAGCGTCTCAAGCGGAAAGACGACGCGCTTCACCAGGTTCGACCGGGCGACGATGACGTTCGCGGAGAGTTGCACCGATTCCTGAAACGCCGTCCACGGCAGCAGCCCGCAGAAGAGGTAAATCGCATAGTCCCACGCCGAGCCGCCGACGCCGAACCGCGCGCCGAAGATACCGGCGAAGATGAAGGTGTAGATGGAGATCATCACGACCGGCGTTAGAAGCGCCCACATCAGGCCGAGCGCCGAGCCGCGATAGCGCGCTGCCAACTCGCGCGCCGCCAGCGAGACGATCAGGTTCGAGCGCCGGGGCAACTCCCACAACGGTCGCCACACCGCACGCCGTGCTGCTTGGGCCGAAATCACGTTCGACATTCTCGCATAACCTTCGCTATTTTAGAGAGCATGACCTCAGCACTGCGCGTCGAAGGCGTGTCGAAACAGTATCGCATCTACGACCGTCCGGGTGATCGCCTCAAAGAGTCACTGACTCGCGGTCGCTGGAAGGCGCACCGCGAGTTCTGGGCGCTACGGGACGTGAGCTTCGATGTCGCGCGCGGCACCACGACCGGGATCGTCGGGCCGAACGGGTGCGGTAAATCGACGCTGCTGCAGATCATCGCCGGGACGCTTGAGCCGACACACGGCCATGTCTGGCGCGACGGCCGCGTCTCCGCGCTGCTCGAACTCGGCGCCGGCTTCAATCCTGAATTCACCGGCGTCGAGAACGTGACGATGAACGCCGCGCTGATGGGCTTTTCGCACCGCGAGACGGAGGCTATGTTGCCTGAGATCGAGCGCTTCGCAGAGGTCGGAGATTTTATCCACCAGCCGGTCAGAACTTATTCGAGCGGGATGTACGTGCGGCTCGCATTCGCGGCGGCGGTCAGCGTCGCGCCACAGATTCTGATTATCGATGAAGCGCTCGCCGTCGGCGACGCCGTTTTCCAGCATCGCTGTATGCGGCGCCTGCGCGAGATGCAGCAGAGCGGCGTGACGATTCTGTTCGTGTCGCACGACCCCGGCGCGGTGCGCGCCCTGTGTTCGCGCGCCGTCCTGCTCGGCGGCGGGCGCGTCGTGGCGGATGGCAAGCCCGCTGAAATTCTCAACCGTTACCAAAAAATAATTATGGCGCGCGAGCAGGCTTACGAAGAATCTCAACTCGCGGCGGAAGACGAATCCGGCGGCCCCGCGGTCGATCTCAGCAGTGCCGCTTCTCTCCGGCACGCCCACCGCCACGGCGACGGGAGCGCGGAGATTTTGAGCGTCGAGCTGCTCGACGCCGAAGGCCGCCCGGCGGAGTTGGTCGAGTCGGGCGAGCGCCTCTTGATACGCAAGCGGGTGGCGTATCACCGGGATGCCGAGTTGCCCGTCAGCGGCTGTGTCATTCGCAACCGGCACGGCGTCCATGTCTACGGCACGAACACCGACTTGCTGCGTGCTGATGTGGGGCGGGTGCGCCGTGGCGAAGTCATCGAAGTGGCCTTCGCCTTCGACTGCTGGCTGGCCCCCGGCTCATACTCTTTGACGGTCGCCGAGCACAGCGTCGACGGCATTAGTTTCGATTGGATCGACGACGTGTTGATCTTTCACGTCTCGAGCGAGACATCGATGGATGGCGTTGCCAATCTGAACGCCAGCGTCACCACGCGCCGGGTCGGCGTCTTGCCTATTCATGCGAAGGTCGCAAACGTTGGCGCCGGCCACGCCCTCAAAAGTGACAGGTAAACGGTGACAGGTGACAGGAGATGGCGGCCTTTGACGCGACACATGGCTATGCTATGGGTCGAACGGGTGCGGATGGGAAGAACCAAACGGCGGCTGCCACACTCCCTCTTCTCGCCGCTTCTTGTCACCTGTCACTTGTCACCCGTCACGTTTGAGTGATGATTGGCACGGGGCGAATTGAAATCTCTTATGAGCGAAGTCAGAGAACGCGAAGTCGACGTCGAAAAGTTGATGGCCGAAATCCGGGAAGCGGCGCAACGCCGCGAGGCCCAACTCGGCGCGGCGCCAAAACCGTTGTCGGATGGCAAGCGGGCGACGCCGCGGCGCCCTCCCACCCCGCCAGCGTCGGGCGCACACGCCTCCCACACGCCCGCAGTACGCAAGGCGGCGTCGCACAAGTCGGCCAACTCAAACGGCGGCGGGTCTCCGCAGTTAATCCTCCAACCGGATTTTCTCCGTCGAGATGATGACCACTATCACATCAACGATCTGTTGCCGTATCACGACACCGCTTTCGTCAGGAACGCATACCGCGCCATCCTGAAGCGCGAGCCGGACGAGGCCGGATGCGCGCAGCAACTCGGTTTCTTACGCAGCGGACGGTTCGACAAAATAGACATCCTGTCGAGCCTGCGCCTGTCGCCGGAAGGCCGGAAAAGAAACGTTCGGATCGACGGGCTGTCACGACCTGCGACGGTGCGGCGCTTGGGACGCCTGCCAATTGTCGGTTACGTTATTCGTTTGGCGCTGGCCTTAATACGGCTGCCGGTTTTTATTACCGAGCGGAGTCAGTTCGAGGCCCACGCGCTGGCGCAGCAACAACAAACCGCCGACTTCATCAATCAAGTGCTCGCCGACCTCAGCCAGTGGCCGCGTCATCTGGCACAGCACCGGCAGCAACTCGAAACGCTGATCGAGTCGGCGCGGCAGGAAGCCGTCAACGTTGACGAGAGGTTGGCGGCGGCAGAGGAACAGCTCAGCGCTAATGATGAACAGCTCAGGGTTAGTGATGTGCAACTCAGGGCCACTGATGAGCAATTAAGAAGCGAGCAGCAGCGGGACCGGAACGAAATCCACGCCCAAATGGTTGCCGGAGCGGAGCGCGCCAAAAGGCAGTCTGAAACACTCCTTCAGCGTGTTGAGGAGCGGCTCAGGGAATTTACACAAAGGCTGCAACAGACTCGCACCGAGATGGTGCTACAGGAAAGACGTGTTTCTCCGTTGCTTGAGGAAGCGCGCCAGCGCCATCCGACGGCACCTTCCGACGGGCTGCCATCACCACAGGCCGTCGTCAACGAAGCGCATCACGAGTTGGACGCCCTTTATGCTTCCATTGAGGATCAGTTTCGCGGCAGCCGCGCGGACATCAAAGAAGCGATGAGGTTCTACGTGCCTTACATCCACCGGGCGATTGGCGGCGGAGCGGTGGTTGACCTCGGCTGTGGACGCGGCGAATGGTTGGAAGTGCTGAAGGAAGAAGGGCTGCCGGCGCGCGGCGTAGACCAAAATCATGTCTTCATCGAACAGTGCCGGGGTCTCGATCTCGAAGTCGTGCCAAGTGACGCGATTGATTACCTGCGCAGCCTGCCCGAAAGTAGTCTCCGCGCCGTCACGGCCTTTCACCTCGTCGAGCACCTGCCGTTCCCGGCGCTGATGACTCTGCTCGACGAGATTTTACGGACGCTGATGCCAGGCGGGCTGGTCATCCTCGAAACGCCGAACCCGGAGAATCTCGTCGTCGGCGGTTGTAACTTTTATCTGGACCCGAGCCACCAACACCCGCTGCCAAGCCCTCTGCTACATCTCTTAGTCGAGTCGCGGGGCTTCTCTCAGACGGAGATCGTCAAACTTCATCCGAACGATGCGGCGCGCGTCCAGGAGTCGTCCGAACTGGCTCTACGATTTAATAATTTCATGTTCGGCCATCTGGACTACGCCGTCATCGGTTGGAAGGTGTAGCTGTTGCTGCGCCCGGTGCGCTTTCGGCGTTCGGGCGCGCCTGCTTTGCGCCCCAAGTTTTGTGTGTTAGACGTACCTCCTCAAAAGTGACGGGTGACAAGTGACAGGTGACAAGCAAGAGCGTAAGACCCTGCGTTCGGCATGAGCGGATGGGCATTTTCTTCATCGGCACTTGCGGCGCGACACTCAGTTCAGTGCCGCGCAAAAGCCACATCATCCTGTCACTTTTGAGGGAACCGCATCACGGCATTTAACTGCAAACTGCCCGGACCGAGAATCGAAGCATGGCTCGAATTGCGCTGCTAGCGGCGACCATTACGAACGGAGACGCGGTGAGCAATGATGTCATCGGCATGCACAGTGTGCTTCAGCGGCACGGACATGACGCGCGCATCTATTCTTCGCCCTGGACGTTCGACGAGTTGCAGGTTTGGCCCCCCCATCAGGTCACGGACTTCATTCAAAGCCCCGACGACATATTGATCTATCACTACACGGTGGGTTGGGAGTTCGGCCTGGAGGTTTTAGAAGAACTACCGTGCCGGAAGCTCCTCAAGTACCACAATGTGACGCCGCCGGAATTCTTCGCCGGCTACAGCGAAGAGCACGAGCGACTGTGTCGGGATGGGCGACAACTTCAGCCGGTGGTGAACGCCGGCTGCGACCTCTATCTATCCGACTCGGAATATAGTTTGTGGGAATTGCTGACGGCTGGCGTCGACAAATCAAAGTGCTCCGTCGTTCCACCCTTTCATCACATCGATTGTCTGCACTCCGCCGAGCCGGACTTCGACGTGCTGGATGCGTACCACGATGGCCAGACCAACTTGCTGATGGTGGGTCGCGTTTCACCCAACAAAGGGCACGCCGCCCTGATCGAAGCCTTCGCCCTCTATCACCGCCACTACAACAACAATAGTCGGCTGCTGCTTGTCGGTAAGGAAGTCGGATTCGAAAGCTACTTCGAGTCGCTCAGTGATCTGGTCGCGCGCTACGGTTTGGAGAAAGCAATCATCTTCACCGGCGGGGTTTCGGAACAGGAATTGAAGGCTTACTACATGGTGGCGAACGCCTTTGTGCTGGCCAGTGAACACGAAGGATTCTGCGTCCCGCTCGTCGAGTCGATGGCGATGAAAGTGCCCATCGTGGCCTATGCCTCGACGGCCATTCCGGGCACGGTTGGCGGGGCCGGGTTGGTCTGGCGAGAGCGGAACCCTTTCCTGCTCGCCGAATCAATCGACTTCCTGGTCAGAGACACCGACCTCAGCGAATCGCTGGGGCTGATGGGGTGGCGACGTTACGAACAGCTCTTCACCAATCTGAAGATCGAGGCGCAATTCCTCGGCGCCATCAACTCATTGCTATGAGCAACGTCGCGGTCGTAGTCCAGAGGTGTCACGAGAGCATCGCCGGCGGCTCGGAGTCTCTGGCGTGGCAGTACGCCGCGCTGCTGAAGGACGCTTACCGGGTGGACGTGCTGACGACCACCGCGCTTGATTACAGCGACTGGGCGAACGTCCTGCCCGCAGGCGACGAGTTGCGCGACGGCGTTAACATCCGTCGCTTCCACGTCACTCATGGCCGAAGTTCGCACTGGTTCAAACTTTACCAGCGCTTGCAAAATGATTTCCACGCGCAGGATTCCGGGGGCCACCGAGCGCTCGGTGAGGCACGCCCCGTGTCGTGGACGATGTCGTTGCAAGAGGAGTTCATCCGACACCAGGGCCCGTACTCGCAGCCGCTTTTAGATTTCCTGCGGGAGAAGTGGTCAACGTATCGAACCGTGATCTTCGTGACGTACCTGTATCCGACGACCTACTTTGGGCTGATGAACATGCCGCCCGGCCGCGCCCTCCTGGTACCGACGCTGCACGACGAGCCGCCGGCCTACTTTTCGGCCTACCGGCACGTTGCCCGGCGCACAAAGAATTTGCTCTGGCTGACCGACGCGGAGCGACAACTCGGGGCCGACCTGTGGGGAGACCTTCCCGGTCGCGTCGTCTCGATGGCCGTCGACACGACACTTCGCACGCCCGCCAGAGAGGGCACGCCCTATCTCCTGTACTGCGGGCGCATTGACCCTAACAAAGGCTTCCCGGAACTGTTCGAGCATTTCATCAGATTCAAGCGGGACCACCCGTCGCCACTCCGCCTCGTGCTGACGGGCGAGGATGCGCTGAGCGTGCCGGAGCGTCCGGACATCGAGTACCGCGGCTTCGTCCCCGCCGAAGAGAAGTTCAGTTTGATGGCGGGCGCGAAGCTGTTCGTGATGCCCTCGAACAACGAGAGTTTCAGCATCGTCACGCTGGAGGCGTTGGCCCAATGCACGCCGGTTCTGTCGAGCGGTGGCAGCGAGGTGCTGGTCGCACACATCACGCAGAGCGGCGCGGGCAGGATTTACAACGACTATCAAAGTTTCTCCGGGTCGCTCGCCGAGATGCTGGCGGACGAAGCGGCGCGGGTGGCGATGGGAATGCGTGGCAGAGAGTACGTGGTCTCTCAGTACGGCCCCGAACGAATCAGAGCCTTGCTCATCGAAGCCGTCGAGGCGAAGGGCGAACCCGCCACCGACACCACCGCACGCGACGAAAAGACCACGCCCGCCGCCCGCGCGTCCGGCCCTCAGCCTGCGCCGCCGCTCGCTGTCCCCGCCGGATGGTCTGAAGACACCTTGCGCGAACTCGTCACGTCGGTATTGGTCGAAGACGGCCCGCCCGCCGAACTGCGCAACTATGCCGCCGCGGACTTCAAACGCTTTCTCTACACGCTCGGTCTGGTCCCTGAAACACCGGGCCTGTCGGTGCTTGAGATGGGTGCCAACCCGTACTTCACCACGACCCTGCTCCGTAAGTTCAGAGAAGTCGACCTTCATCTCTCGAACTTCTTCGGACTGACACAGAAAGAGGGGTCGCAGGTTGTCACCGTTCATCAAACCGGCGAGACCGAGACGTATTCGTACAAGCATTTCAACATCGAACAGGAGACGTTCCCTTACGCCGACGAGACCTTCGACATCATCCTGTGTTGCGAGATTTTAGAGCACCTGGTCGCCGACCCGGTCCACGCGCTCGTCGAAATCAGGCGGGTGCTGAAACATGACGGCCTGCTGGTGCTGACGACACCGAACGTCGCCCGCCTCAATAACGTCTTCAGATTGATCGACGGCCAAAACATCTACGACCCATACTCCGGCTACGGCGTCTACGGTCGGCACAATCGGGAGTACACGATTGGAGAACTGCACGAGTTACTGACGGCCAATGGCTTCCAGGTTGAGACACATTTCACCGCCGATGTGCATGCCGGGTACGCCGGTTCCACCTCCGCCATCAATATTGGAGTGAAAGAACTGACTTCGTTCCGGCAGGTCGATTTGGGGCAATACATTTTCAGCCGCAGCCGTGTCGCCGAAGGCGCGAAGGAGTTGCCGCCGGTTCGCCCGGAGTGGCTCTACAGAAGTTTTCACGATAGCCGACGCCATGAAACGTAATCATCCTGTGCTGGCCGTCGTGGTGCCCTGCTACAACGAAGAGCTGGTCATCAGGGAATCAGCCACACGACTGACCGGACTATTGAGTGACTTGATCGCGGCGCAAAAAATCTCGCCAAAGAGTTTCATCTACTTCGTCGACGATGGCAGCACCGACGAATCCTGGACGATCATCGCTCAACTCCACCACCACCGCGAGTCGGTTATTAAAGGACTCAAGTTGGTTCGCAACGTGGGCAGCCAAACCGCTCTCCTGGCTGGCCTGCTGAACGTCAGAGAGCACGCGGACTGCGCCGTCACGATTGACGCCGACTTGCAGCACGACGAACAAGCGATCTGGTCATTTCTGGAGAAATACCAACAAGGAGCTGAGGTCGTGTACGGTGTGCGCAACGACCGCCGGACAGACACCTTTCTGAAGAAATATACGGTCCTGTTCTTCTACACGCTGATGAACATCTTAGGCGTCAGGATCATTAAGAATCACGCCGACTATCGATTGATTTCACAGAAAGCGTTGCAAGCCATCTCAGACTACAAAGAGTACAACTTGTTTCTGCGAGGAATCTTTTTAGACATGGGATTCAAATCTGATGTGGTGTACTTCAACGTGCGCGAGAGGTACGCTGGCGAACCAAAACAGACAGCTAGAGAGTTACTGTCAATCGCGTGGGACGGACTCACCTCATTTAGCGTCGTGCCCCTGCGCTTGATAACTTTTACCGGCGCGGCGATTCTCGTCCTGAGCATCTTGTCGAGCGTTTACATATTGCTTCAGGCTGCCACCGGATCATCGATTCCGGGATGGGCTTCGATTGTGATTCCGATCTACTTCATCGGTGGACTGCAAATCACGCTGATGGGCGTGCTCGGCGAATACGTCGGGAAGATGTACAAGGAAATCAAAGCGCGGCCAAGATTTATCAAAGACATCGAGTTGTTCTAAAACCTGAATGACCGAGCCCAACCACTGACAGCGTGAGTAACATTCTCTCTCCGAAATCGACGTTGGCAAGATTCATCACTCATTGCTACCTCGTACTAATCTTTTACTCATTGCTGTTCGCGACGTTTTTCTCGCCCGTACTTTTCTTCAATCATTTACTGGCGCCCGCCGACGGCATTGTCCAGAGCGTCCCTAACTTTTATTCAAACAAAGTTCTGTGGGACAACTTGATCTTGTCAGGTTTCCCGATGACCGCCGACCCGTCGGTTATGACGTGGTACCCACTCTCGTTCATCTTCTCTCAACTGCCGGACGCCTGGAATGTCTTCGTCCTTTCCGCTTACGTGCTGATGAGTTCATTCACGTATGGGTACGTCTACACCTTGACCCGCTGCCGTCGGGCGGCAACGATCAGCGGAATTGTTTACGGCATGAGCGGGTTCATGATGGCTCACCTCGGCCACACGACGATCATCCACTCCGCAGTCTGGGTGCCTTTAATCATATGGTCACTTGAAAAGTTGCGCCACGAATTACAGGGAAGATGGTTCGCGGTCTGTAGTCTGGCGGTCGCGTGTTGCGCCCTCGCCGGCCACGCGCAAGTATTGGTTTACACACTGTTCGTCGGCGGCGCTTACGTCATCATTGTGGGCTGGACTGCGCCTTCGGGTCGCTGGCGCTACTACGTGCTGTCCCTGTTGGCGGTGGTGATCGGAATGGGGTTGGCCGCCATCCAGCTCCTTCCGACGGCGGAACTGTCGGCCTTGTCGCCGCGCGCCCAACTGGCGTTCAGTGATTTCGTTGTCTTTTCTCTGCCCCTTACACACATCCCGCTGCTGCTGTTCCCCCAACTCCTCGGCGGTACGCCGGGCTACGGCACGTCGTACTTCGGTGAGCCAAACTTAACCGAGTTGACGTGTTACACCGGGGTGTTGCCGCTGATGCTGGCGGCGGTTGGGGTCATCGCGTTTAAGCGGAAATCTTTGTCGCTGTTTTGGGCGGGCGTGGCGCTGTTCGCGTTCCTGCTGGCGCTCGGTGACGCGACGGTGCTCGCGCAACTCACATACCGAATCCCTGTGCTCAATTTGTTTCGCGCGCCCGCGCGGCACTTCCTGGAGTTAAGCCTTGCCGTGAGTGTGTTGTCCGGGTTAGGTGTGGCGGCCATTGTCAACGGGACGGTGACGAGCCGTTTGGTTTCAGGTGTAATTCTGTCCGTCGCGGCGACGATGCTCGCGTGCCTGCTCCCGTTCATATTGTTCCCGCACTACCTGAGCGAGTTGACGGCGAAACTATGCGTCGCGTCGCTGGATTTGCGTCCCTGGCACAATCCGGCGGTGGGCGTGCCGCTCATCATCCTTCTGCTGGCGGCGGTGGTGCTGACAGGCTGGCACAGAAAACAAAATTCGTCTGTGATGGGTGGGATGCTGCTCGTCGTGCTGATCGCGGACCTCGCCAGCTTCGGCTGGTTTTATGAGTGGCGTGTCTACGCGCCGCACAGAGAGATTCTGACGCCGTCAACATTCGCACAAAAATATAAGGCGGAGCTTGAATCTTCGTATCAACGCATCCTGCCGGTTCGCGGCGGCGGCGGTACGCCGGACGAACTACCCCCGCTGCTGTCCCGGCTGTGGGGGATTCCGAGCGCCAGCGGGTACGGCCCACTGTCTCTGTCACGGGTTAGCAACATGGCCTCGTTGACGCCCCACGGAAGCGTCGGCGATGCCTGGAAGCCGATCATCGACCAGAGCCTCGATCTACTGTCGGTGCGCTACATCGTGTTGCTATCGGACAACTCGGTTGGGGCCGTCAAAGAGGCGCACGGAGCGACATGGGCCGCCGAAGACATGGGCGTAAGTTTGGGGCCGGGGTGCGGCGAATCGAATCCCGCTTCAATCACCATCGATCTGCCGCCGCCGTCGCGCGCGACGCGGGTCGGGGTCGTCAGCACGCTCGGCTGCTCAACGGGATTAACGGACAACGCCGAGGTGCTGCGCGTCACGATGGTTGGCGTCGACGGAAGCACACGCACCCAGAGCCTGTCCGCCGGACGCGACACGTCCGAGTGGGCTTACGACTGCGATGACGTTCGCCCGCAGATGAAGCACCGCCGGGCAGATGTGTTTGAAAGCTTCCCGGCGGCAAGAGTCGATCAACATTGCGAAGGGCATGCGTACCTGACGACGATACCCTTCGACGTGCAGGCCGCGGACATCAAGAGTTTGAAATTCACCTGGGTCGGAGCGTCAGGTGCCATCTCGATCAGGAAAGTGAGCTTGATCGACGAAGAGACCGGGCGCTCTGGCCCTGTCAGGATGCTGATCGGTTCGGCGAGCGACGAAATACGTTGGCGATATGTGGAGGACGCCGGGAGGGCGAGGGTTTACGAGAACTTAAAAGCCCTGCCCCGCGCGTGGCTGGCGACCGAGGCGTTGACGGTGACACCGGAAGACGCCCTGCGCACCATTAAATCATCGAGACTGCCCGACGGGCGCCCCTTCGATCCACGACGGACGGCACTCATCGAAGCGCCGTCGTCGCCGCTGCTACTCACCGAACCCGAAGTCGCTTTGCCGCCGGATGCCGCGGCTCGCGTGGTGTATCTGTCCGACACCGTCATGGAGATACACACGTCGTCGACGCGGCCCTCCGTACTGGTGACGAGCGACGCTTACTATCCTGGTTGGCGGGTCACGGTTAATGGCTCGCCGGCGCCATTGCTCCGGGCCGACTACGCCCTGCGCGGCGTCGCGGTGCCCGCCGGTCAGCACATCATCCGCTTCATCTTTCGCCCGGAGTCGCTTGATAAGGGACTGATGATTAGCTCGGCGTCTCTGCTGGCGCTGATTTCATTCGCGACCGTGATCCGACGACGGCGCTCTAAAGGATGAGGGCGGAGGGATGAGGGCGGAGGGATGAGGGATGAATAAAAGACGCATGTCTCTTCCTGTTCATTCCTCATCCCTCATCCTTCAGAGCGTGTTTGGGAATTATCCAAACCTGGCTGCTGGGTCGTCGGTTTAGAATCCTGGCACCGGGCCAAAGCGCAGCTTGTACTCCGGTGAATACAAAAAGCCCCATACCATCACCCGATAGTTTCCTGTCCGGTTCAGTTGTTCCAGCCATGCGTCGTACCCCGCCTGATCCGGATCACGACGTAAGTAGCCGAAGTATTGCATCGCCACGAACGACTCGTTATAAAACTGTTGCTCGACTTCCGGACTCTCGACGATCTCCATTAACACCTGTGCTCGCGTCTGTGTCCCGGCATCAAGTCCGCTGACCCACTGACCTCTTCTTCCAGCTAAGCTCTGCGTCATGCCGCTGGTGCGCAGCAACTCATCCACATAGGCTGCGTTCGCTAAAGCGTCGTACTTCGTCTGGAAGCGCGCTCGCGTCACCCACTCGCCGGGGAAGGCCGCTCTGTTAGCTGCTAATTCCTCGTCCGTCGCGCCCTTGATCCGACTCATGTCGCGGATGAACTCCGCGTACTGCGGCATCTCTTCAAACGACACCTGGTAGAAACGATAGACGTAGTCTCCCTTTAATCCGAACTCAAGCGAGCGGAAGAACGCCGAGGACACATCAATCCGGGTGCAATCCTGCGCCGAGTCGCGATTGCCATGCTCGCTCGGCGGACACTGGTTGAGTTTCGCCATCCAGCCATCAAAGCCTCCTGGGTCCGGTTCGCGACTGAGGAAGTCGAGATACTGTTGACGGACGAAGGTCGGGAGATCATCAATCGGATTCACCGTTGATGATGTGTCGTCATTGTCTTGAATCGTCAAGGTAGCTGTCGCTTGAGCGCCGAGACTGACGCCGACCGCATTGCTCAGAGAGAGTTGGAAGGTTTCCCCTCCTTCCGCATACGCATCATCAATGATGGGGATCGTGATGTTAGCCGTGGCCTGTCCGGCAGCAAATCGCAGGATACCGACCGTGGTCACATAGTCGCAGCGCTCAGAAGCCAAACCATTGACGACGTCACACCGAAGCACCTGTGGGTCAGGTGTCGTACCGTAATCAACTGTAGCCGCAGTTGAGGTGTCGCCTGAGCGGGTGACGGTGATCGTCACGCTGCCGACGCTCTCAGCTTCGCTAAAGCTGGCCGCGTCGAACTGCACCGTGTTGGCGACATCGTTGTCGGTGATCGTCAGGGTCGCGGTGCTCTGCGGGCCGAGGATCGCGCCGGTGGTCGGCACCGAGAGCGTGAGCGTGATGGTCTCGGTCGCTTCGCTGATCGTGTCCTCAAGGATGGGGACGGTGAACTGCTGGCTGGTGACGCCGGCGGCGAAGACAAGCGTGCCGGACGTGGCGGTGTAATCAACACCGGCGGTCGCGTCGGTGCTGCTGGTCGCGTAGTTGACGGTGACGCTCTGGGTCGAGTCGCCGCCGCGCAGCACGGTGACAATCGCCGTGGAATCCTGCTCATTGACGGTGTAGCTCGCGGCGCTGAATTCGAGCGTGCCGCCGCTGTTGACCATGATCTGGACGGTTGCGGTGTTACTCGACGCCGTGCCGTCCGAGGCTTGATAGGTGAACGAGTCGATGCCGTTGAAATCGAGGTTTGGCGTGTAGTTAAACGAGCCATCGGCATTGAGCGTCAGGGTGCCATTGGATGTAGTGGTGACGAGCACGGCGGTGCGCGACGTGGAGTCAACATCGGTGTCGTTGGTCAAGACGCCGGGAGCGGGCACCGTCAGCGCGGCATTGGTCGGCGTGGAGTAGCTATCGTTGACGGCGACCGGCGCGTCGTTGACCGCAGTAACCGTCAGGGTGAAGGTCTGCATCGCGGTGTTGTTTACGCCTTGACCGTCGTTGGCGGTGATCGTGAAAGTTTGCGTGCCGCTCGCGTTGGCCGTGGCGGTGATGCTGACCAGTCCGGTAGCAACGTTGAAAGAAACATTAGCGAAGCTGACGGTCGCGGGTGAGAGGCTGTAGGTGATGGTTTGCCCGGCTTCGTTCGCTGGCACGGTCGCCGGAGTGACGGTGACGGTTTGGGTGCCGGAGAAGTCTTCGTCAACGGTGATTGCAGTTGGCGTGACGGTGAAGGCCGGCGCGTCGTTGACCGCGGTGACGTTGATGGTGACGGTCGCCGTGTTGCTCGACGCCGTGCCGTCTGAGGCTCGATAGGTGAACGTATCAGGGCCGTTGAAGTTGGCGGTGGGCGTGTAGGTGAATGAGCCGTTGGCGTTGAGCGTCAGCGTGCCGCCCGTCGGACCGGTGACCAGAATGGCTGAAAGTGTTGCGCCGGTGTCGGCGTCGGTGTCGTTGACGAGCACACTCTGCGCGGCAGCGACAACCAAGGTCGTGTCTTCGTCAACCGTGTAGCTATCGTTGATGGCAAGAGGTGTGTCGTTGACCGCCGTGACGTTGATGGTGACGGTCGCGGAGTTGCTCGTCAGTGTGCCGTCAGAGGCTTGGTAGGTGAATGTATCGGGGCCGTTGAAGTTACTGTTCGGCGTGTAGGTGAATGAGCCGTTTGAGCTGAACACCAGCGAGCCGTTGGATGGCACGGTGAGCAGATTGGCTGAAAGCGTTGTGCTGGCGTCGACGTCGGTGTCGTTGGCGAGCACGCCGGGCGCGGTCACAGTCAAAGGCGCGTCTTCATCAACCGTGTAGCCATCGTTGAAGGCAAGAGGTGCGTCGTTGACCGCCGTGACGTTGATGGTGACGGTCGCGGAGTTACTCGTCAGTGAGCCGTCAGAGGCTTGGAATGTAAATGCATCGGGGCCGTTGAAATTACTGTTCGGCGTGTAGGTGACAGTCGCCGTGCAGTTCGACGTCCCGCCCGTGGTGGTGCAGACGGGCGTACTGATGGTGCCGAGCGTGCCGCTCGTCGGCGCGGCGGTGATCGCGAAAGTCAGAGTGTCGCCGTTGGCGTCGGTGCCGGTGAGCGTGATTAAGACGCCCGTGTCTTCGTTCGTCGTGGCCGGGTTTGGCGCGGCGGAGACTTGTGGCGGGGCATTAAACTCGAACGCGCCGATGTCGCTCAGGTTGCCGGTGCCGTTGGTGGAAGCCGGATCGTCAATCGGACGGGTGAAGCCGCGCTGGTCGGTAGTCAGTACGGAGTTGCCTCGGTCAATCGCCGGGCTGCCCGCGAGCAGTGCGCGCGTCAAGGTTGGGCCACCGTTGTTCTGCAAGGGTCCGAGTAGCGGGTCAATGGGACTTGCGCCTGAGCCGACTTGATCGTTGTTCACGCCGTTGGTGAAGCCTGAGCTGCCGTCGGCGTTGCCAATCAGGTTGTAGCCTCCGCTGGTGAAAGTGCCGCCACAGAGGTTAGGGGAGGCCGATCCCGTATTGAGGGCGACGATGGTGTTGCTCAGGGTGATAGAGTTGCCGTTGTAGATGCCGTTACCGCAACCGCCGCTGCCATTGTTGCCGCTAATGGTGCTGTTACTCAGTGTGGCAGAGTTGTTGTTGAAGATACCGGCGCCATAACCTAAGCCAGCAGAGTTGCCGCTGAAGGTGCTGTTGGTAACGGTCATTGAGGTGAAGTTCATGATGCCGCCGCCGTATTGAGCAGCAGAGTTGCCGCTGAAGGTGCTGTTGGTGACAGTCAGTATGCCGTCGTTATGGATGCCGCCGCCGTAGAAAACAGCAGAGTTGCCGCTGAAGGTGCTGTTGGTGACGCTCAGTGTGCCGGCGTTGCGGATGCCGCCGCCGTAGTCGCTGGTAGCATTACCGTTGCTGATCGTCAGGTTGTTGATGCCGACGGTGACGCTGCCCACGACGCGGAAGATGCGGAAGGTGTTGTTGCCCTGCACCATCACGCCACTCGCCTGCGTGTTGCTGATCGTCAGGTTGGTCGTGAGGTCGGGCAATACGCTCGTCAAGGTGATGGTGCCCGTCACGTTGATGTCGATTGTGTCCGTGCCACTGCCGGCGACACACTCCCCGGAGGCAGCGCCCGAAGCCGCGTCGGTGTTCGCGGCGGTAATCGCTTCGCGCAATGTGCATTGACCATCGTCAGCCGTGACATCTGCCACACTGTTGACGGTTAACGTCGCCGCCTGCACGCTTGCCGAAGCCGACAACACGATGCCGAGCACAAACGCCGCACACGCGACGAAACTCATTCGATTAACGAACCGCATAGATAGATTCTCCTGGAGTTGAAGCGCGAGGCTTCCGAAGGTGGTTTCCACGATTTAAGGTTGCAGGCGTGTGCGGACCCGACCGGCACTTCGGGTCGGTTCAGTCACACGGCAAAGATGTACACGCACGGGATTGGCTGCTGTTTGCAGGCATCAGTATTCTTCGACAACACGTCGAAACAGCAGAGGTGGATGGTTCGGCTGCGTTCGCGACTAAGTATCCAGGCTTAGAATCGTTTTAATGAGGGGCTGTCAGCGTGAGTATTGAGATAACCCTTAGAGGAGGGGCTTCCTGGAAGGGACAGTGAAACTAGCATTAAGGTCATCAGCGTGTCAAACAATTTTTATTTCTCGCATGTAAAACCTCAGTTAGGCGCGGAATTTATGTTTCAATGGTTGACTTGATGCTCATACGGCTCAGACCATGCCAAACACAATTCCCCAACATCCTTCCAGCTCTCATC
>JACDEG010000372.1 GCA_013816505.1 Pyrinomonadaceae bacterium
CGCTTTGGGCTGGGGCAGCCATCTTCGTCTTAGCTGCCGTACTGGCGTTCGTCTCATCGCCGGTTGGTACGGACGGAACACCAGGCTCCCCGCCGCCGGGAAAAGTCTGGTCCGCGGAGCATGGGCACTGGCATGATGTGACTCCTTCCCGTCAGGCGTCCCAACCTGTTGTCCGACCCGGCACGCCTCAGCCTCCCGGTCCTCCGCCACCCGGCAAGGTCTGGTCAACTGAGCACGGGCATTGGCACGACGCGCAGTAAGCCCGGTTGGGTCACGGCAGCATTCGAGAACTTGTGGGTCCCGCTGCCAAACAAACACAGACAGCTCCGCCACCTTATGACTGAGACAGAAAACCGGAAACCAATGAGGAAGAGATGGCGGTTTTCCATCGCCTGCTTGCTCGCGCTCCTGACAGTTGGCGGCTCTTTGGCTTTGATCAGAACCCGCGGACAAAAATCGCAGGACGTGGCACCAGCTGCGCGCGAAGGAAAACCCAACCGGCTGATCAAGGAGAAAAGCCCGTACCTCTTGCAGCATGCTCACAATCCCGTGGATTGGTACCCATGGGGCGAAGAAGCGTTCGAGAAGGCGCGTCGGGAAAACAAACCCGTCTTCCTTTCTATCGGATACTCGACCTGCCACTGGTGTCACGTGATGGAGGCAGAATCGTTTAGCGACACGCAGGTCGCGAGCCTGATGAACGATGCCTTTGTATCCATCAAGGTGGACCGCGAAGAGCGTCCCGACATTGACAATGTCTACATGAACGTTTCCGTGTTGATGACAGGCAGCGGTGGATGGCCTCTCACCATCATTATGACTCCGGACAAGAGACCCTTCTTCGTCGCTACTTATATCCCGAAGGACGGTCGTTTTGGACAGGCTGGATTGTTGGACCTCATTCCGCGCGTGAAGGAGGCCTGGGCGACTCAGCATGAGCGCATCTTACAATCGGCCACGCAGATCACTTCGGCCCTTCAGCAGAAAACAAGCAATTCATCCGGCGCGGATCCTGATACCTCCACGTTGCAGGCTGCCTACCAACAACTCAAGAGTCGGTTTGATGAAAGGTATGGCGGCTTCGGCCAATCTCAGAAATTCCCGACTCCGCACAACTTCCTGTTCCTATTACGATATTGGAAGCGAACAGGTGACGCGAAGGCTTTGGAGATGGTCGAAAGGACTCTACAAGCGATGCGCCGGGGCGGAATGTATGACCACGTCGGCTTCGGTTTTCATCGCTATTCAACCGAACCAACGTGGCTCGTGCCACACTTTGAAAAGATGCTCTATGACCAGGCACTGCTGGCCATGGCCTACACCGAAGCGTTTCAGGCAACCGGCAAGGAGGAATATGAGAAAACCGCGCGGGAGATTTTTACTTATGTCCTGCGTGATATGACTTCGGCGTCAGGCGGTTTCTATTCCGCCGAGGATGCCGACAGCGAAGGCGAGGAAGGAAAGTTTTATCTCTGGTCAGAGAAAGAAATTCGGCAAGCTTTAGGTAAGGAGGACGCTGACTTATTCGTCAAGGTCTTCGGCGTCCAGAGCGGCGGCAACTTCACGGAGCAATCAACGGGGAATAAACCCGGCACGAACATCCTGTATCTGAGCAAGCCGCTCAGAGAGACCGCTGCCGACCTTAAGCTGCCGGAGCAACAGTTGCGGAACCGTCTGGAGTTGTCGCGCCAGAAGCTCTTCGCCGTGCGGGAAAAGCGCATACACCCGGGAAAAGACGACAAGATTCTGGTTGACTGGAACGGGCTTATGATCGCGGCGTTGGCCAAGGGAGCTCAGGCCTTCAATGAACCGAAGTACCTGGAAGCCGCGATGCGCGCCGCCGATTTCATCCAAAGAAATGTACGTACGTCTGATGGCCGTCTACTGCACCGCTACCGAGACGGACAGGCGAACATCAAAGCCCACGCGGAGGATTATGCCTTTCTTATTTGGGGCTTGCTGGAACTTCATGAGGCAACATTCCAAATTAACTATCTGCGCGCAGCTCTGGACCTGAATAACGAGCTGCTCAAACATTTTTGGGACGCGAATCGCGGTGGCTTCTATTTCTCGGCGGATGACGGCGAAGCCTTGCTGGTCCGCAGCAAGGAGATTTACGACGGCGCGATCCCTTCCGGCAACTCTGTCGCGATGCTGAACCTCCTCCGGCTCGGGAGAATCACCGCCAACACAGATTTCGAGCAAAAAGCTGCGGCCATCGGGCGCGCCTTTTCCGGTGAAATCAAGTCGTCGCCGTCAGCTAGCACGCAACTCATGGTGGCCCTGGATTTCGGGATTGGTCCTTCCTATGAAGTCGTGATTGCGGGCGGTTCTCAGGCGGAAGATACCAGGGCCATGCTCAACGCGTTGAGAATAAGGTTCATACCTAACAAGGTCGTGCTGCTCAAGCCGACCGATCAAAAGGAGCCTGAGATCACGCGGCTGGCGGCGTTCACGAAATACCAGTCGAGCCGCGATGGCAAAGCCACGGCTTACGTCTGTCTTAACTACAACTGCAAGCTGCCGACTACGGAGATCAACAAGATGCTGGATTTGCTGGCCGGCAAATAGCGAGAGAGGAAAGAAAGTGAACAGTAAGAGAAACGAGACGACAGGTTCCCACCGCCCGGCAAGCGCTCGGAATTACGCAGTAGCGGCGTTGGGGTCGCTAGCGGGCCTGGCTGATGCGCTTTACCTGACAGTCGAACATCTGACGGGCAACAGCGTCAGATGCACAGTGACGTCGGGATGTTCCGAAGTGCTCGGCAGCGCCTACGCCAGCATCGGCGGTGTACCTGTGGCGGGATTGGGCGCGCTGGCCTATTTCATTGTCTTTAGTTTGGCGACACTGGCTGCGTTCGGACATGGGTGGACCAAGCGTCTGCTGGCTGCGGTCGTGGCGATGATGCTGGCGACCACGCTCTGGCTGTTGTTTGTGCAGGCGTTCATCCTTCACGCCTTTTGCCAGTACTGCCTGCTTTCAGCCGCGGTCACGCTGGCCCTGTCGAGTATTGTGGCGATCGAATGGTATGGGCGCCGAAGTAACTTCGGTCGTCCCCCGTCGCGACCGAAAGGGCAGCGCGCAATCGTCACTCCGAAGGAAGCAGGAAACCAATATTAGTCGATAGTCTTGGAAGGTAAACAGGAATATGGAAGCTGCGAATATCACGGTTGCTATAGCATTCATCGCAGGTGTTGCTTCTTTTCTGTCGCCGTGCGTACTGCCGCTGGTTCCGGGATATGTGTCGCTGATCTCCGGCGTCAGCATTGACCGTTTGAAGGAGGAGGGTGGCTCCCGCGCTTCCGCTCGTACGGCGGTGTTAATTAACTCGTTTGCCTTCAATGCCGGCTTATCCCTGATCTTTGTTTCACTTGGCTCCGCGGCAGGGTGGCTTGGAGCATCAATCATATCGAATCCGTGGGTCCGCATAGCCGGCGGAGTCATCATCATCATTTTCGGTTTGCAATTGATCGGTTTGCTAAGAATCGGCGCGCTTTACAAAGATACGCGTCGCTTCTCTCAACGCAAACCACGCGGCCCGCTGGGATCATTAACGCTGGGCGTAGCCTTTGCCGCCGGATGGACTCCGTGTATTGGTCCCATTCTTGGAGGTATTATTGGTCTCGCGGCGACGAGCGGCGGTTGGAAGAGCGGACTGGTACTATCCTCCTTTTACTCCGCGGGTCTGGCCGTGCCATTTCTTCTGACGGGTCTCGGTATCAACCAGTTCTTAAGCTTCTACCAACGTTTCCGCCGACATCTGCATAAGGTTGAAGTTTTCTCGGGCGTGGTACTAATCGCGATTGGAGCGCTGGTCGCGAGCGGTCGAGCGACTCTGTTGGCAAGCTCGCGGCTGGCATCCATCATCCCGAACCTCGAAGCGCGGATCAAAGTACCAACTACGGCGGCGCGTACTGCCGATTCGAAGGCTGCTGACCCTGTAAAAAGTAGCGACTCCTTTGTCCCTGTGCCCGATATCGAATTGCAGACGTTAGCGGGTAACCCACTTCGCTTGAGCAGTCTGCGCGGTCGCGTCGTGCTTCTGAACTTCTGGGCGACTTGGTGTGTGCCTTGCCGTGCAGAGATCCCGGACCTCAGCGCGATGCAACGCGAACTTGGAGAACGCGGGCTGAGTGTCATCGGCGTTTCGTGGGACGATACGCCTGACGGCGTTAGAGAATTTCAGAACGAGATCAGACAAGACTACACAGTTCTGCTTGGTGGCGAAGGGGTTCAGTCGAGGGTGGGTGGTATCCCTAGCCTGCCGACGACGTTGATCATTGATCGCGAAGGGCGCATCCGGCAGAAGATCATTGGCGCGCGGGACCGGGTAGTTCTTGAAGCCACTGTGAAGCCGCTGCTGGAATGACCTATAAATAGAAGCTCAGCAAGTCGAATGGGCACGAACTAAGAAGTCAGGTTGACCTGGCTAAGGCGCAGCGGGGAGGGGGTCGCTTTGGTGGCGTACAAAAAGGAAAAAGGATGGGAACGCTGTGAAGACCGAACTAACGTTTACTGATCGAAAAACCACTGAAGGATCGACGACGGGAGTAGCGTCTCATATTTCATCCTTCGCGCCTCGCCGCTTGTCCTTTCTCAAGTGGCTGGTACATATCAGCCGCTTCGGATTGGCAGCGCTATTTCTTTTCACCGCCGGCGCGAAGCTCGCAGTGGTGAGAGCGTTTGCCGCGAATGTCTCTGAGCTGCTCAGCGCTTCGGGCTTCAACTACCAACGCTGGATGTGGCCCACTACTATTGCGGTAATTACCGCCGAGATAATTACCGCCGTCATGCTGTTATTCCCGCGCACGGTTCGCATTGGCGCTTTGGTAGCAGGTGCATTGTTGATTGGCTTTACCGGATACGCGCTCTACTACGTCTACGCTCTAAATGGTGAGCCGCTTGAATGCGGCTGCTTCGGAGGAATCATCGCCAGCCAGTTGGGAGTGAAGACGGCCCTGCGCAATCTCGCCTTGCTCGTGCCGGTCGCAATGGTCCTGTTTGGTTACAGGAAGACTCGATTGAAAACCGCCAATACTGTTTAGAATCAAAGCTGTTCCCCTGGGCAAGTTCCTTGTCCGTCAGGCTCGATGAGTCGGCTGACTTCAACCGGTTGACCGGACTGCAGTATCTTTAGGGTGGCAACTCAGAGCCATCTGCTTACTTGACTGAGATTTCAGAAAGCGTCGCCTGCGATACACCGAGTCGCGCGGAATGGAATAAGACTGCGCCCTAACGCGGTTGGATTTGTTAAGGTGAGAAAAACTGGAGATGGCAACTTATCGAGAGATGATCCTCAAGTACCGGCTGTTCATGAAGTTTTATCCGTTTGCGCGTTATGCCCTCAATCCCGTCCCCTGCGCGAAACTCGCCAAGCCATTGAACACGGCTCGCGTCGCGCTGGTAACCACCGCCGGATTGGACACGCCGGAGCAGGCGGGCTTCGACAGTTTCCTGAAAGACGGCGATGCTTCTTTCCGCGAGATTCCCAATACCGTTACAACGAGCACGTTGATCGAATCGCATATAAGCGACACCTTTGATCATTCCGGCGTCCTGGCTGATCGCAATCTGGCCTTTCCCTTGGATCGTTTTCGTGAACTCTTCGCGCGCGGCGAAATCGGCGCGATGAATCACCGCCACTTCAGCTTCATGGGTTCGATTCTCAGACCAAAGCGTTTGATCGCAGAGACTGCGCCACAAGTCGCCGAGCGATTGCGCGCCGACGGGGTTGACGTAGCGTTTCTCACGCCCGTTTGACCGATGTGCATTCAGACCGTTGGTCTGATTCAAGCCGCCATCGAACGCGCCGGCATCATCACTGTCTCGATCTCGCTGCTGCACGAAGTCACCGACGTGTTGCGTCCACCGCGCGCTTTGTTCGTTCCTTACAAACTCGGTTTCCCGCTCGGCGAGCCGAACAATGCCGCCTTACAGCATCGCATCATCGGCGCTGCGCTGTCGCTGCTCTCGAGAAGCGATGTGCCGGTACTTGAAGACTTTCAGGCATGAGTTGCCTTTGCCAGCCACAGCCAGGCGGTGGTGTCGCTATGGTCTCGTTGATTCGAATTGTGGGCTGGATCGAACGCGCATGGACCTGACCAACGGCATTGGCTGGATTAGTTTGGTTTTTTTCTGGTGACGACAATTGCTTGTGCGGGAAAGTCCATCCGGTTGTTCGGGAAGAACTCGCGCGCGGCACTCATGTCATGGTTCGTCACAACCTGACGGTGATGTTCGAGCCTGAGCAGGACGATCTACCGGAGTTCTTCCGCAGGCATGAGG
>JACDEG010000373.1 GCA_013816505.1 Pyrinomonadaceae bacterium
GCTGCGGATCAAGACCCATCTGCTCCTGACCGAGTTCAATCGCGGTGGCGTGTTGCAGAACATGCTGCTGCGTTACGTGAATAGCTTGATCGCGCAGGTCAGCCAGACCGCCGCCTGCAACCGCCTGCACACCGTCGAGGAACGGCTCGCGCGGTGGCTGCTGATGACGCGCGACCGCACCCACGGAGACGAACTGCCGCTGACGCACGAGTTCATCGCGCAGATGCTAGGCACGCGCCGCGCGGGCGTCACCGGGGCGGCTATCGCCCTCCAGACCGAAGGCTTCATCCGCTACTCGCGCGGGAACATCACGATCATCGACCGGGCGGGGCTGGAAGGTTTCGCGTGCGAGTGCTACAAGATTGTGAAGAAGGAGTTTGACCGTGCGCTCGGCAATCGGAACTGACCACCGGCTTCGACGCACGCGGCCTGTTCTTGACAGCTGGTAGTGGGTCCGTGACCGATGCGTGAGATGATCGAAGGCCGGGAAAACAAGGGCCGCGTGACGATTCTGTACGTCGAGGATGACGACGACACGCGCCCCGGCATCAAGCGTCTGTTGATTAGTCACGGCTACCGCGTCGTCATCACCGGCAACGAAGAAGAGGCGCAGGAGCGTGCGCAGGATGGGCGCATCCACGCCGATCTGCTGCTGATCGATTTGGGGATGCCGCCCGCGGACGTGCTCGCCGCCGGGCATCGCATCCGCCACGCGGCACTGACCGACGACAAGACGCCGCTCGTGGTGATGGCATTCAAATACAACTCCGAGATGGAGGGCCAGGATGTCCACGCCGGGCATCATGATTGGGTGACATATTTGGAGAACGCCGAGCAACTGGAACTTTTGATCGACCGCCTGCTACGCGAGCACCTGACCGCATCACCTTAGAATTACGAATTAAATTAACATCCCTGAATTTCACCGCAAAGTACGCCGAGGACGCTGAGCAGACAGGCAGCTTTGCATCTGATTGATGATGCTGTCTTTCTTTTCTCTGCGTACTCTCGCGTACTCTGCGGTGAAATCCGTTTCGACATCACGGCATGTTGCAATCAACCGCGCGCCGTTACATCTTCTTCGCCTTCCACTCGGCGATTATCTTTTCCTGCGCGGTGGTGTCAACTTTCGGGTCGCCGGCCTTGACGAGTTGAATCGCCCGCTCGCCATAAGAGACCGCTTCCTGAGTCTTCCCGGTGTCGGCCATGATGCGCGCCTTAAGCCAGAGATTGCCGGGCATCTCTTTCGCTTTGAGGGATTTTTCCAGCCACGCCATCGTCTCGTTCATATCGCCTTTGGACTCGAACGAGAAGCGCGCCGCCTGCATCGGCGTCGACCAGTCGTCGGGCTTCGCGGCAGAAACGGCGGCGCGCGCCTTGGTGAGCGTCAGCGCCTTCACGTCGCCGACATCAACCGTGAACGGAACCATTAAACGGTCCCACCGCAGCATGATGTCGGCGGCGTTCGGCCTCACGTCGGCGAACTCGAAGGTCAGCAACTCGCTGAACTCAGCGGGCTGCGGCTTGGCCTTAATGCGCAGCGCGTCCTGTTTCTCGTCGTAGCTGTAACTGCCCCATTGATCGGCCACCTTGTTGAAGATCAACGTCCACTCGGCCTTGGCCGGAATGGTGTGCAGGCTGTAGGAGCCGGCTGGCAGTTTCTGGCCGCTGATCGTCACGTCGTCGCTGAAGGCGATGATGGTCGCCTCGTTCGCGCCGGCGCGCCATACCTTGTCGTATGGCACCAACTCACCCCAGACGGCGCGCTTCTTAACACCGGGGCGGCTGTAGGTGATCGTCACATCGGTGATGCCGACGGTCTGCATCACGCTCGCCTTCGGGCTGGGGCGCGGCGTCCGCACCTGCTGCGCCATCGCGTAGTTCGTGGTCGTCGCCATCATAAGCAGCAGCGCCAACGCATGATGACGGTATTTTCTCAGGGAAGGGTTCATGTTAGTTTCTCCTTTTCGCATTCGACAGGGGTTTACTAAGGTTCGCAAAAGTGACAGGTGACAGGTGACAGGACGGTTTGAATTTCTGTATGACGCGCGGTCACTATGCCAGCTAAACAATCCTCGCCAATCAAATCAGCGCGAAGAGGCAACCCGCGCGTGATCCGGACTCTTTACTTGTCACTTGTCACCTGTCACTTGTCACTTTTAAGTTAGAATTCTTAACCGCAATTCGATTTCGTCTGCACGGTGTGTGAACAAACTGGGACGAAGTTTCTCGCGCCGTGTGGTGGCTGGATGTTATCAAAGAACAGGCGCGGAAGGTGTTCTCCGGTTGTAAATTTTTACGACGGCGAGACGGAGGTGTCAGGTCTTAAAACCCGGAAGATTAGATCGGGGTACGAATATATCCGCATTGCATCAGGAATACAGATTGACTGTCAGTATCGCCTGACATGCTCGCCACACATTTCGACGGATTGGACGCGCCGCCGCGCCGAGTAATAAGATGGCCGCCGTCTCGGAAAGATCACTTCCTATTTATGAACAACCTTCAAGTACAAACAGCAACGACCGCGGACGAAGAGAGTAATCCGCTCCGCAACGTGAGACTGTCTTTCGTCGGCTGCGGCGTGATGGCCGAGGCGATGGTGTCGGGGCTGCTGCGGCGGCGTCTGGTCGACCCCGCGCGGATCACCGCGAGCCACCCGCGCGCCAACCGCCGCGCCGAGTTAGAAATGAAGTACGGCATCCACGCCGTTGAAAGCAACCGCGACGCGGCGACCGCCACGGACGGTGGAGACGATGTGGACGACACCCCGGCGCGGAGCACGATTGTCGTCATCGGCGTCAAGCCGCAACGCCTCGGCGTCGTGCTCGGTGAGTTGAAGGGCGCGCTCACGCCCGCGCATCATGTGCTTTCAATCGTTGCCGGCGCGCGCATCGAGACTATCACCGGCGAGTTGCTGCATTCGGCGGTCGTGCGCGCGATGCCGAATACGCCGGCGCAGGTCGGCCAGGGAATGACCGTGTGGACGGCGACGCCGGAGGTAAGCGACCAACAGTGTGCCGAGGTCGCCGCGTTGCTCGGTGCGCTCGGCAAAGAACTGCGCGTCGATGAAGAGAAGATGATTGACATGGCGACGGCGCTCAGTGCGACCGGGCCGACCTACATTTTTATGATGATGGAGGCGCTCGTCGACGCCGGGGTTCATATGGGTTTTTCGCGCCAGGTCGCGCAGGAGCTGGTGCTGCAGACGATGCTCGGCTCGGTGCTCTTCGCGCAGGAGTCGCGCAAGCACCCGGCGGAGTTGCGCAACATGGTCACGTCGCCCGGCGGCACGTCGGCGGAAGCGATTTACCAGATGGAGAAAGGGTCACTGCGCACCGTCTTCTCGAAGGCGGTGTGGGCCGCGTACCAGCGCGCGCTCGCGCTTGGCCGGAAGTAAGCAATGATATTCGATCACGCTGTCTCTTGAGGTATCACAATGAATTTCAAATCAAGTCGCGAAGTGCGGCTTCTCGCTCGGATGCTTGCGGTGCTCGCCTTACTTTTCGGCGTGTACGAGCTACCGCTTACTCGTGCCCAAAGCCAGAACACCCAAAATCCGAGTGCCGTCAAACAGCGCATCGCGCAGGGCGGCGCAAAATCTTCAAAGGCTGTTGCGACGGTGAACATCCCGGAGGGCGTCTCGCTCGCCGACGGTCTGGCGGAAGATGAAGCCGTCGCGGTCGCACTATGGAACAACGCGACGTTCAACGCGGATTTGACGGCGCTCGGCTTCGCTCGTGCCGATTTGAAGGAGGCGGGTTTGTTGCGTAATCCCGTGCTGTCAATTCTCTTTCCCATCGGACCGAAGCAACTTGAAGCGGTCGTCAATTTACCCATCGAACTCCTGTGGCAGCGACCCAAACGTGTCGCCGCCGCGAAAGCGAACGTGGGGCGCGTTGCCGAAAGTTTAGAACAGAACGCGCTCAACCTCGTGCGCGACGTGCGACTCGCCTACGCGGACGTGATGCTCGCGCAAGATCGCGCCGCCTTAGCCGCGAACGTCGTCGAAACGCGCCGCCCGATTCCAATCATCATGGAAGCGCGCTTTCGTGTCGGCGACATCAGCGAACTGGAGATGAACGCAGCGCGCATCGAAGCCAGAACGTCAGAGGAAGAAGCCGCGCGGCTCAGGCGAGAAGTCCCAATCGTGATGGAGCGTCTCCGGTTCCTGCTCGGTTTGAGCGCGGAGGGGACGGCACTTGAGGTTATGCCCGCGAAGATTGAGCCGGGCGTGCCGGAAAACGCGGAAGTGCTTTTGCGCGATGCGTTCGCCGCGCGTCCCGACTTACGCGCGGCGGAGTTGGCGATTGAGGCGGCGGGCAAACTTGCGAAGTGGGAACGGTCGAAAATCTTTTCGGTCATCGCCACACTCGACATCAACGGACGCGGCACGAATGGATTTGAAGCCGGTCCCGGCGTCGCCGTGGATGTGCCGATTTTCAATCGCAATCAAGGTGGCATCTCACGCGCTGAGGTGGAAGTCGAACTCGCGCTCAGACAGTACGTCCTTGTGCGGCAACGCATCGCGTCGGAGGTATTGGAAGCACGCGCGCAACTCGTGCAGGCGCGCGAAGCACTCGCCGACATACGCGAGCGCATCATGCCGCCGCTCGAAGAAGACGTGCGTATCTGGCAGGCATCTTTCAAGGACGGCGAAGTGCCGTATCTGTTCGTGCTGCAAAACCGTCAACAACTCGATGCCATGCGCGTGCGCGAAGCAGAGATGAGGGCGACGTTGCGCCGCGCCCGCGTGCAACTCGACCGCAGCACGGGAGTGAGTTTCGGCGGAAAGCAATGACGGCGCGATGACAACTAAAACTCCCCGACAATCGAAATCCTTATTTATGGCTCGACAAAATCCCGTCCTTGTTTTCTGTCTCACGTGCGCTGTCAGCTCCGGTGGTTGCTCCGGTCGAAGTGCCGCCCAAAAGCCGGAAGCTCCCGCGAAGGTCGAGAACGCCAAGCCCGAAGCGGAGTTGGCAACTGTGACTTTAACGCCGGAGGCGGAAGCGCGACTCGGCATCAACACCGAAGAGGTCGGCTTTCAAGGAGTGCCGCGCACCCGCACCTTTAGCGGCGAAGTCGTGCTGCCGCCCGACAGCACGGCGACCGTCACCGCGCCCGTCACGGGCACGCTCGTCGCGCAAGGTCGCGCGCCCGCCTCCGGCATGTCGGTGAAGCGAGGACAAACAATCTTCCGTCTTGTCCCGTTCGTCTCGCAGTCCGAACGCGACCAGCGCGAGATTGTGGAACGCGATGTCGCTCTCAGTGCCGACACCGCAAACAAGGAAGTCGCCATTGCCGCAACACGGGTCGAAGCCGCGAAGGTGCGAGCGGCGCGCGCCGAACAACTTGTCCGCGACGGCGGCGGCAGCGTCAAAGCCGCGCAACAAGCGCAGGAAGAACTGAAGCTCGCCGAGATAGATTTGAGCAGTGCCCGCACCCGTTACGCACTCGTCAAGAAAGTTCCCGAATACACCAACCAAGAGGTGACGATACAAGCTCCGGCGTCGTCAATTATCCAGAAGGTTTATGTCGCGCCGGGGCAGACGGTTGCGAGCGGGACGGTTCTGTTCGACACCGCGAGCTACGCGCAGATGTTGATCCGCGTGCCCGTCTACGTCGGCGACTTGAACGCGATTCTTCCCGGACAATCCGCGCGAGTTCACGGCTTGGACGATACAGCGGGCGGGACGACGCGCTTCGCCCGTCCCGTCGCCGCACCGCCCTCCGCCGACCCGAACGCGGCGACGGCAGACATCTACTTCTCACTACCGAATGCCGATAGCGCGCTCCGCCCAGGGCAGCGCATCGGTGTCACGCTCAACATCAAGAGTGAAGGCGAGAGCCTCGTCGTGCCGGTGTCTTCAATCATCCGCGACACGAACGGCGGGACATACGTTTACGAGGTGATCGCGCCGCACCGCTACATGCGGCGGCGCGTCGAAGTACGTCGCGCGGCAAACGGCGTCGCAGTGCTGGAGCGCGGTCCCGCATCCGGCGCGAAGGTCGTCACGGCAGGCGTCTCTGAATTGTTTGCAACCGAGTTCGGCAACGGCAAGTAGCAGAAAAGTTCGAGCGGTTGGGGAAGTTCTTGGTTTGAAGAAGTAGGAACTCATGTTACGCGCTTTGAAAAGTTTTCAGCCGTCGCAAGACGGCGGCAGCATAAAGCCCCGTGTGAAGCGTAGCGGAACGCGGGGTCACGTTGCCAAAAAGATATGCAAGCTATCGAAGATAGCGACAGAGCATTTCGGCAACAAGCTGTCGCCC
>JACDEG010000374.1 GCA_013816505.1 Pyrinomonadaceae bacterium
AACGCGCTCGTCAGCGTTGCCGGCAACTTCCCGTCCGAACAGATGCGGCAACTACTCGACGGCGCGGGGCCGCTGCCGATCAGCGACGAAGCGAAGCAGGCGATCATGTCGATCACGCAACTCTATGGCGCCGTCGGGTCAAGCGCCAATGGCTACGACTTTCTGTTGGGCGTGCGCACGGGCCGCGCCGCGCAGGCCAAGACTCTGAGCGATACGCTCGCCGCCTTCAAAGCACTCGGCCTGATGGGCACGACCGACGCCAAGGATAAAGTGATGCGCGATTTTATCAGCGGCATCCAGATCACGCCGACGGGCAACGACCTTGAGCTTAAAGCCGAGATCACTCAAATGCTCATCAATGAGTTGATGAAACCAAAAGCGCCAACGCCTGCGCCTTCGCAGGCCGCCGCCGAACCTGCGCCACCTGCGTCGCCAGTATCATCTGCGTCGTCTGCGCCGCCTGCGCGTCCGCGTCTCGCACGACGCGCGGTGCGGCGAAGAGCGCGGCCCTAACCAAAACGAAGCTTGAAGGTTCGGATGCCGCGATGATGTCGGGCGCCGGACTTTTGAGCTTCTTGCATTGCACCCTACATGTTGAGCTTGATTTGATGTGGCGTAAGACGACAGTCCCGAAGTTTGAGCGACCGCGCGTCGGGTTGGCGCTGTCGGGCGGCGCGGCCCGTGGCGTGGCGCACATCGGCGTGCTGAAAGTCTTTGTGGAGCAGGGCGTGCCGATTGACTGTATCGCCGGGACCTCGGCGGGCGCGTTGGTCGGCGGTGCGTTCGCCGCCGGGATGTCGATTGCCAAACTCGAAGAACTCGGCCAGAACCTGCGCTGGCGCGACATGGGAAAGATGACGCTTTCGCGCCTCGGCATTCAGTCGAATGTGCGGATGGGAGATTACGTCCGCGCGCATTTCCCCGTCGCGCGCTTTGAGCAGTTGCCGGTGCCGTTCGCCGCCGTCGCCACCGACCTGCATTCCGGCAAGGCCGTTGTGATGAGCGGCGAAGGCGACCTCGCGTTCGCGATCCGCGCCAGTTGCGCGCTGCCCGGCTGGTACGTCCCGGTGATCGACGCCGAGGGCCGTCAGTTGATCGACGGCGGATTGGTCGCCAACATTCCGTCGGCGGCGGCACGCGCGCTCGGCGCGGAGATCGTCATCGCCGTCGATGTCAACGCCGGTGGCGCGGCCTTCCTCGGCCCGCCGCAGTCGGTGATTGGCGTACTGTTGCAGTCGATCATTCTTGTTCAGCGCACGGCGGCGACGCACCAGCGCCAAATCGCCGATGTCGTCATCAGCCCAAAGGTCGGGCACATTCGCTGGGATGAAATGGCGCGCGGCGCGGAACTGCTCGCCGCCGGTGAAGAGGCCGCCCGCGAAGTCATCGATCAAATCAAATTGCTGATCAACCCCCCGCCGGAACTCCCCGTCCCGCCACGCTGGTCTCTGCTCAGACGACTGCGCCGCGACAAACAACCTGCGCACAGTTGACGGGGGCGACCCACATATCGCATTGAATCATTCTCAGGCGTTTCCGCCAGTGAGATTCTGTGAAAAGCTGTACCGAAACGGAGCGAAGGTCAGCAACTCTTGGTTCATCCCTGCTCCGTCAATATCTGCCCGATCCTCTACATGAACTGCCAATTTATCCCTGAACTCATCTTTTCCAACTGCTTCACAGTCACGCCACAGTGAATAATTTCCGCCGTGGCACAACCATTGCTCAGATGCCGACAACGGCAGCCAGCCTTTAAGGAGTTTCCTTAACCAATGAAAGAAATAGCTTTGAGCTTTGCCCACCTGATAGTGATTATTCTATTGATGGTGATGATCGCCGTTTCAACCGCTGCCGTCGCGCAGTGGGCGAATCCCGAAACGGTCGACAAAGGCCGTCAAACCGGGACGACGCAAACCCAAACCCTCCTGATTAACGACTCCAGCCGATAGTCCACACGGTCGCAAGAAACCGGCGCTGATTCGGCGTTTACCTTACTCAACATAAAGAACGGGCGGACGAACTTCTGATGCTGAAGGCTTCCTTTTGCATTTGCAGTACTGGTGTGTCCGGCCACTTGAAAGGTAAGCGGTCATCAAAAGTATGACAATCGAAATCAGATCAATTCACGAGTCACGCCGTCGCCTACCGCATCTGAATCGCGCGTCGAGCACGGTGCGCGAAAGTGCCACACGCTCGCGCAAACGCGCATGGGTGCTACGCGGGCTGATACTTTTCTTTGCCCTGTCGTCGATTGCCGCCCTCGTCACGCTCGGCAACTTCTATCGCTCGGCATCACGGATCGTCGATCAGCGCCTGGCCTCCGGTTACCTGACGAGCCGCGCGGGAATCTACGCGGCGCCCCGAGTGTTGCGCGCCGGACAGAGCCTGTCGCCGAATCGCCTGGTGGAGATTCTGCGGCGCGCCGGCTACGTCGAGGCGGATTCGGACAGCAACGTCTGGAGCGGTCGCTTCACCGTCGAACCGCAGTGTGTGGTGATTAAGCCGCGTCGCCTGGCTGTGGTCGCCGCTCCGGCGTTCACCACGGTGCGCATCGGCTTCGATGACCGTGACCGCGTCGCGTCGATCACGGGCGACGAAGCGACGTTGGCCTCGTTCACGCTCGAGCCTGAAGCGTTAACGCACGATGCAGGGATGAAGACCGGGCGGCACGCCGCGCTCGCTTACACAGACATCCCGCCGGTGCTGGTTCGCGCGATTCTCGCGATTGAGGATCGACGGTTCTTTGAGCATCACGGCCTCGACGTGATTGGCATCGCGCGCGCTCTGGTCACCTGGAGCGGCGGCGGCCACAGCGACACGGGCCGCGCAGAAAAGATGCAGGGCGCTTCGACCATCACCCAACAACTCGTCAAGAACACATACCTGACGCCGCAGCGTACGCTGCGTCGCAAATTCAACGAGGCGCTTTTGGCCGCCGCGCTCGAACGCCGACTCTCGAAACAGGACATCTTTGCGCTCTACTGCAACGAGGTCTATCTCGGCCAGCGCGGCAGCGTCGGTGTGCGCGGCGTCGAACACGCGGCGCGTATCTTCTTCGGTAAAGAATTAAAGCATCTATCGCTCGCCGAAGCAGCGACCATCGCCGGGATGATTCAAAGTCCCGCGCGCTATGCGCCTGACCGTCATCCCGAACAAGCGAAGACGCGGCGCGACACGGTGCTCGAAGCGATGCGGCGCGACGGCGCGCTGACCGGCGAAGAGGCCGCCGCCGCCGTCCGCGAACCCATCAACGCCGTGCCCGTCGATCACACTACCGACGCGACGGCGCCCTACTTCATTGACTACGTTAACCGCGTCGTTGACATGGCTGATACGCACACAAATGTGGACGGCCTCAGTCGCCTTGATAAGGACGCGCGGCGCAGTGTCTACACGACGCTCGACACCGAGTTGCAGCAGTTGGCCGAAGCGGCGGTCAAACGGCAGCTTGGACAATTAGAGAAAGCACACCGGGGGCGGCGGCCACAGGCGGCGTTCGTCGCGCTCGACCCGCACACCGGGCATGTGTTGGCGATGGTCGGCGGGCGCAGTTACGCCGAGTCACAATTGAACCGCGCGACCGACGCGCGTCGTCAGCCCGGCTCAGTCTTCAAGCCCGTCGTTTACGCCGCGGCGCTCGAAAGTGGTATCTCGCCGCTCGCGCTCGTGGCCGACGCGCCGCGCGTCTTCCACTACGACCGCCGCGCGACGTACCGTCCGTCCAACTACGGCGGCGGCTACTCGATGCGCGACGTGACGCTGCGGACGGCGTTGATCCGCTCGCTGAACGTCGTGACGGTCGATGTTGCATTGCGCACTGGCCTCGCGCGTGTCGCCGCGCTCGCCGCGGACTTCGGCCTCCCGAAACCTGACGCTTACCCGTCGCTCGCGCTCGGCACCACCGAGGCCACGCCGCTCGAAATCGCGACCGCGTACACGGCCTTCGCAAACGGTGGCCGGATCATCAAGCCGATTGTCATCGCGCGCGCGTCGGATGAAGCCGTCCCGATAGTCGATGAAGTGATGGGCGCGCGGCAGGTGATCCGCCCATCGACGGCGTACATGATTACCGATACGCTGATGGAAGTGATTAACCGGGGCACGGCGCGCGCGGCCCGGGGCGCGATCAAAAACACAGCGGTCGCGGGCAAAACCGGCACCTCGCGCGATGGATGGTTCGTCGGCTACACGCCGAATTTGGTGTGCGCCGTGTGGGTCGGCTTTGACGACAACCGGGAGCTTAATCTGACCGGCGCGGAAAGCGCGCTGCCGGCGTGGGTCGAGTTTGTGAAGGGCGCGGTCGAGTTACGGCCCGAACTCGGCGGCGAAACTTTCGCGCGACCTGCCGGCATCAACATCATCGAGATCGACCGGGAGACCGGCGGCCTCGCGTCGCCGTCATGCCCGCACCGCGAGCGCGTCGCGCTGATCGGCACGATGGCTCCGGGCCACGAATGCGACACGCACGCGCCGCCGTCGATGGTCGCCTCTTTTGAATATCAACAGTTCGACGGGTCAACGGGCGTGGCACCGGTCGAGGTCAGGAACGGAAGCAAATCCTCAACGGGTGGTCAGGCAGCAGCAGTCGTCGTCGTGCCGCAAACGCCCGCGCGTGTCGAAGGTTCGCGTGTCCCGGCGGGGCTGTCTCCGCAGCCGGCAACGCAGATTGAAAATCACCCCAACGGTCGTACCCGACTGGCAAATGAGATGCGCGTCCGGGTTCCGGTCGCTGGGACGAATCGATAAAGCAATTCCCAGAACAACAGTTCAGCCACGAATGACACGAATCGCACGAATCAATCCATTAGCAGCAAGTCACGCGGTGCAACGAGCGTTGATGCTATGACATACCTTCCCGGTCGGATATTCTATTCGTGTCATTAGTGTAATTCGTGGCTCACTCTTTTTCTTGAAGTCCATATCGTTGTTCGAGAATGACCTGCGCGATGGCGTGCTCGGAAGTGTGCGAGAGTGAAATGTGAGAATGGGTCGCACCGAGTTCGTCGAAGATTTCGCGGGCGCGGTGGCGGAACACGAGCGCAGGCGCGCCCGATTCGTGCGAGATAATCTCAACGTGGTGCCACGCGATGCCGCGGCGCCAGCCGGTGCCGAGCGCCTTCAGCGCGGCCTCTTTGGCGGCGAAGCGGACAGCGTAGTGTTGCGCCGCCGCCGCGCCGCGGGCATCGCAGTAGAGACGCTCAGCTTCGGTGAAGACGCGCTCGCGAAAGCGTGGTGTGCGCCGCAGGACTTCACTGACGCGCGCAACTTCGATAATGTCGATGCCGATGGAAACGATCACAAATGATGAAACGAAACTGACGCGCGCCGGCTTCGTCTGGCGCGAGAAGGACGGCGTGCGCGTCGCCGTCTGCGCGCCGCTCGAACACGAAGGATTCGCGAACGCATTTTCAACCCGGCTCGGCGGCATCAGTCCGATGCCGCACGCGGCGCTTAACCTCGCCGGCTTTGACGAAGACGCGGCGGAGAACATCCACGAGAATCGCCGTCGCTTTCTCCGACTTCTTGACGGCGAATGGACGCTCGCCGTCTGTTGGCAGGTGCATGGCGCGGACGTGCGCGTGGTGCGCGGTGTGGAAGACGCGCTCTCTGACGAAGATCGTTGCGACGGTCTCATCACCCGCGCGCCGCGCGTGCTGCTCAGCGTTAAATCCGCCGATTGTGTGCCGGTAATTCTGGGCGACATGCGTACCGGTGCGTGCGCGAGCGTTCACGCCGGCTGGCGCGGCACCGTCGCGGGAATCGTGCCCCGCGCGCTCGAAAGAATGCGCGTTGAGTTCGGCACTGACCCGACCGACGTGCGCACCGCCATCGGCCCGGCGGCGCTCGCGTGCTGTTACGAAGTCGGCCACGAAGTCATTGACGCCTTCCGCGAACGTTTCGCTGATGCCGACGAACTTCTCACGCCGACGCGCGAAGGGCATGCGCGCATTGACCTGCATCTGGCTAACCGCCGGCAATTAATCGAAGCGGGCGTCAGCGCCGAACGCATCCATGTTGCGCCGCTGTGTACGATGTGCCGCACCGATCTGTTTTTCTCTTACCGTCGTGAAAAGAGCTTGTATGGACGAACGGGACGCTTGTTGTCAGTGATTGGAAGAGGCTGAGACGGGAGTCATGCGGGTCTCAAAAGAAAAAGGATTTAACACAGAGTTAATCATGGGCCGGCGGTCCTCCACCGAACATGAAAAGTAGTCTTACATAGTAAGCTCTGCTCCAACCAGCGTCGAATGGAGATCGGTTGTGATT
>JACDEG010000026.1 GCA_013816505.1 Pyrinomonadaceae bacterium
GAACGAATACCGAGCGATGCGCGTGCTCGTCGCCGTCGGCGCAATGACGCGCCCGCGCCGCTTAAATGTTCCCGGCGAAGATTTGCCGAAGGTGCAGCATCGCTTCATCGAGCCGTTTCCCTTTGTGCGTAAACGTGCGCTCGTCGTCGGCGGCGGCAACAGTGCGGCGGAAGCGGCGCTCTTTCTCGCCGAGGGCGGGGCGCACACGACGCTCGCCATCTGGCGTAGCGACTGGGAGAACCGCGATCCGAAGGCGGGCGCAATCAAACAGTGGGTGCGCGAACCGCTCGAACGCGAAATCGAGTTGGGGCGACTGCGGCTATTCTTCTTTAAGGAAGTGATTGAGATCAGCGAACAGTACGTGCGGATTAAACGCGACGACGGCGAGACGGTCACGCTCGCCAACGATGCCGTCTTCGTGCTGATTGGCGCCGACCCTGATCTGTCGCTGCTTCGTCAAGTGGGCGTCGAGACCGTTCCGGCGGGACTGTGCGACGTGCCCGTCTACGACCCCGAAACCTTTGAGACGAACGTTCCCGGCCTCTACGTCGCCGGCCACTTTACCCACGCTCGCCACATCAAAGAGGCCATCGCCGTCCCACGTCGCATCGTCCCGCTGATCGCGCAATCTCTCCGCGCTGCCGTTTCATCAACAGTCTGACCGGCGACGGACGAGAGTCTCGTACGAGTGAAAGTTATCCTTCAGGAGCTACTCTGATTTGTAGCCCACTCCCCACGTTCGCATCAGATCGCGACAACCTTCGTCGAAGGTTCGTGTGAAGTTTATTATCTGGAAGGAAGAGAGCGTCCACGAAAGACGTTCGTAGTCGCAGGGTTGGTACAGCAGCGGCACGATTCTGTTCTCAAAACGGTTTTGCTGTAAGGCGAAAAGCAACTCACGTTTGACCCACATCGACTCGACAGAATGCGAAGAGGAGGACGAGCGCGAGCCAGTCACATCGTTTTAACGCGGCTCCAATTTCGTCGTGCCACTGTTGCGCCCCGAGAATATTCGTCCGGCTGTACCACACAGGAATTCCGTGACGCCGAAGCACTTCACTGATGGAAGTGACAAACGGCTCGTCCAGCGTCGAATGTGACAGGAAGATTTCTTTCGGCAGCATAGCCTGACGAGTTTCCGTCATGGGGAAGGCTAGGCAACTTCCTTGAGGGCTTCAGCGATCTGTTGAATCTCTTCCTCTATCATCCCATGCTGCGGCAGATTTATCATCTTCATGTGCCGCAGAATCCACGGGATGTTCTCTGCCGGGATGTCTTCCGGCAATCCTACAAGCACCGGAATCAGGCGTTTGCTATATGCCTTATTACTTAAAGCGTACTCGATTTCGCGCCGCACCCAGTTGTTGCTAAGCGCGTCGGGGGTAAGCAGGACGACCATCGCTTCCGACTCTTTCAACGCCTGTGAGATTTTCTCCGCCCAATTTTCTCCGGGCACGATCTCGCTCCCGTCCCAAACATCGAGGCCATCCGCTTCCAACACCGCCGCAACTTTTCGTGCGAGCGTTTCGTCCTGATGTGCATGGCTGATAAAAACTTTCATGGGCGCATTATATTCTCGTAACGTGTTTGTGGCGAGAGTGATTTCAAGGTGTGACCGATTACGGTGTTTCTTGTAACCAGAGCTGCCGTTTCATCAACAGTCTAACCGGCGACGAGCGAGCGTCTCGGCGGCTCACTTCCCCGCGCGCCTTCATCCGTTTCACGCCTCAGTCTTTCGGCTTTTCGTCGCCGTCCTCTTCAATCTCAGGAGCGGGTTGGTCCTTCGATGGCTGTTCGTGACTCTTCTCGCGCGGCTTGACGGTCGAGCGGATCACCATGACTTTGTTGAGCAGGTCGAACCAGAACGGCGCGCCTTGCGAGATGGCGAGTCCGGTCAGCAGGATGCCGACGATTTTGAGAAGCCATTCGCTCACGGTGCCGGGTAGCCGGCGCGGGTCGCTCGCGTTCACCATCTGACCGTTGCCGTCGTACCTGTTGCCCACCCATCCGAGCGGCAGTCCGAGTTCGCTCAGTTGCGCACGGACGTTCTGCATTTTTCTCCGCGCCGCTTCGATTTGCGCCGCCGGGTCGGTGAGGGTGGGGCTGGTTGTCGGAAGAGGCAAGGCCGCGGTCAGTTCGGCGGAGGCGACGACGGACTTGCGCAAAGCATCGTCCCCCGCGAGCGCTTTGGTGATGTTGATGGTGTCGGCGTTAATCGCCGCGGAGGCGATGAATCCGACGATCAACAAAATCATTTGGACGCGCCGTTTGTACCAGCCGGACACGCGATCCATCGCGCCGTTGTACCAATCCTCGATGTTCCTCCGCGCCTTCTCGAAATCGCCGCCGGCCTCGTCAATCAGAGTCAACAGGGCTTCCTTCAACTCCCGATTGGGAACGTTCGCATTAATGACGCCCTTGATTTTTTCTAAATCGGTGGTGGCGCCGTTCGCCCCTCCGCCCGCCATATTCCACAGAGCGAGGGCGAAGGTTCGGGCCGGGATGTATGACGGCAGATTGTCGGCGGTGCGGTAGAGCGGTCTAATCAATCCGTGGGCGTATAACCTTTTTGCCAGGTCCACACTGCCCTCGCCCATGACTGTGTCATTCAAGAGCAGTTCGATCCCTTTCCTCAAATCCCTGGCGCGAAAATTGAACCATGCTTCAAGGTATTCGCTGAACGCCGAGCACAACAGGCTCAGCAATAGGTACACGAATATCATCCCGACGGCGACTTCGAGCGCGGTGGATCCGAACAACATAAAGGCCTCCTCCAGCGGTGATCTTCTTTTCCCCGTCGCTCGATAACTTTTTTCCGTCTCTGATGTCTGGCTAAATAGGCAAAATCAGAGAATGATATGGTGCTGGTCGTGTGGCCGAAGACGGATGTTTTCAACACAGAGGGTACACAGAGTTCACAGAGAGTTGGGCGTTGAAACGTGAAGTCTGTATCTGTGTTCTGTGCGCTCTGTGCGCTCTGTACATTCTCTGTGCGCTCTCCTGTTAAGTCTGTGCCCAGAACCTCATCTGTTCTGATTTAGGATTTCAGTTTAATGCCGAGGAAGTCTTGGTTTCTGGACACCCGTTCTGTACGCCGCCTCTTCGACTTCGCGTGACGCAGGTTATGAATCAATGCCGATGATTAGTACGGGGATGTCTATGTCCGCCACGCCTCGGCTCTCCAAATCCCACACGAACTGCTCGAAGTAGGAAACGCCGGAAGACATTTCCAACGCGAGCGATTTCACCGGCACAATTTCGATCCCGCAGTCAATAAAACCGAGATTGCGGAAGATCGTCATCTTGGCGCAGACGTTATAGACCATGAACGAGTATTTTCCGAATTGCACTTCGACGCCTAACCTTTCTTTGACGAAATCCATGTCCCGGAAAGCGCCCTTGAGGCTCGACCTGATTTCGTAGTCCTCAAGGTAGTGCGTCGTCGGATATTCACAATCGACCGACAGACTTCTCCAGCCCTTCGGTGATAACTCTCCCTCAAATGCTTTGTTGAGCGACACCGGGCTATAAAGCATCCGTCCCGTCTTCGTCTTCTCTTGGCTGAGCTTCGTTTTGTGTTGTGGGGCATCCACCGCTCTGATAGCGTCTTTTATTTCCGCGAGTAAGTGAGGGCGGCGTTGGGTGATTTCATCCAGCCCGTTTTTGAATGAATACTGCGCCGCGATTCTCATGCTTCGGTCCCCAGCTTTTTCCACTCCATTGGAATCTGTGACACCTTCTCGCGTCCGGTCGGTTGGTGGACGGGCTTTCCGAGTTGGCGGTAGCGGAGTCTGCCGGAGTGGAAATCAGAGATGCGTTGTTTCGCAACCTCCACGTACTCCGCTTCTCTTTCACACCCGATGGCGCGGCGGCGGTGCCGGAGTGCGGCGAGCAGTGCCGACCCGACGCCGGAGAAAGGATCGAGCACCCAATCGCTCTCATCGGTTAGAGCCAAGACGCAACGCTCAACCAGTTCGATGGGGAACTGGCAAGGATGAATCGTCTTTTCCGGATGATTTGCTTTAACGTTCGGAATGTTCCAAAGCCCCGACTCCCAATCTTGTAAGACAATGCGCCAGATGTCCGAAGGGTTTTTTCCGAGCGGATTCCCGGAAGGTTGACCACGCTTCTCGCCCTTGAAATGAGTTTTGCCGGGGTACTTGGAAGGCACCCGCACGGCGTCAAGATTGAAAGTGTAAATGTCACTCTTGGTGAACCAAAGGAGGGTTTCGTAACGACCGGAAAATCTCTTCGACGCATGCAGGCCGTGCTCGAAATGCCAGACGATGCGGTTACGCAGCTTCAAGCCATGCCGCTTGAACAATTGGTAGTAGAAGATATCGAGCGGGAAGAGTTCACCGTCCTCCACATAGTTTCCGACTTGCCAGCAGAGCGAGCCTTGCGGCGAAAGCACTCTCACAATCTCTTCAATAGCCGGACTGAGAGCGTCAAGGTACTGTTCAAGCCCAATCGCCTTTTCGTAAACCTTACCGATGTTGTAAGGGGGCGATGTGATAATCAGCTTCGCGAAATCGGTAGGCAGGGCACGCAACGTCTCAAGACAATCGCCCGGCGCGACTACAGCGTCTGCGTCGGGGTCGAAGGAGGAGGCGACTTTGTGCGTCCAGAGGACTTGGTTTTCGCTAACTGTAGCCATTGATTCGGAGCCTTCGATACTTACTCATGACATCCCCGAATCGGTTTGTGCGCGTTCCCTTCTTGCGACGCCGGTTCGGTAGGCCGCTTCTTCGACTTCGCGCGAAACGGCTTCGGCGACGCGCTTATCGAAGACGGAGGGGACGATGTATTCAGGGTGCAGTTCGTGCTCGGTGATGATCGACGCGATGGCGTTGGCGGCGGCGAGTTTCATCTGCTCGTTGATGCGCGAGGCGCGGCAGTTCAGGGCGCCGCGGAAGATGCCGGGGAAGCAGAGGACGTTGTTGATCTGGTTCGCGTAGTCGGAGCGCCCCGTCGCCATCACCGCTACGTGCTCGCCCGCTTCCTCAGGCATGATCTCCGGCGTCGGGTTCGCCATCGCGAAGATGACGGGTTTGTCCGCCATCTTCTTCACGTCGTCAACCGTAATCACGCCGGGTGCCGAGAGGCCGAGGAAGACATCCGCGCCGCGCATCGCATCGTGTACCGTGCCGCGCAGGTTGTCGGGATTGGTGTTCTGCGCGTACCAGTCTTTGACCCAGTTCATGTGCTCGATGCGTCCACGGTAGATAACGCCGATCTGGTCGCAGCCGATGATGTTTTTAACGCCCGCCGCCATGATGATCTTCGAGCACGCGACGCCCGCCGCGCCGACGCCGTTGACGACGACCTTCACATCCTCCATCCGCTTGCCGACGATCTTCGCCGCGTTAATCAGCGCCGCGAGCACCACCACCGCCGTGCCGTGCTGGTCGTCGTGGAACACGGGGATGTCGAGTTCTTCCTTCAGGCGGTCTTCAATCTCGAAGCAGCGCGGCGCGGAGATGTCTTCGAGGTTGATGCCGCCAAACGCCGTCGAAATCGCCTTCACGGTGCGCACGATCTCGTCCGGGTCTTTCGTCGAAAGACAAATCGGAAACGCATCGACGCCCGCGAACTCTTTGAACAGCATCGCCTTGCCTTCCATCACCGGCATCGCCGCCGCCGGCCCGATGTCGCCAAGCCCAAGCACGGCGGTGCCGTCAGTGACAACCGCGACCGTGTTCTTTTTGATCGTCAGCGTGAAAGCCTTTTCAGGGTCGCGGTGAATCGCTTCGCAGACCCGCGCGACGCCCGGCGTGTATGCCATCGAGAGGTCGTCGCGCGTCTTCAAAGGCGACTTGGAGACGACTTCGATCTTGCCGCCGAGGTGCATCAGGAAGGTGCGGTCGGAGACGTTGATGACCTCGATGCCGTCCACATCGCGCGCCGCCTCGACGATCTGCGCGCCGTGCTCGCTCGACGCGGCACTGACGGTGATGTCGCGCATCAGAAAGTCGCGGCCGACACTGACAATGTCAATCGCGCCGATGTCGCCGCCGGCGCGCCCGATGGCGGTCGTGAGTTCTCCGAGCATGCCGGCACGGTTCGAGAGTTTGACACGCAAGGTCTGGCTGTAGCTTGCGCTCGGCGTGTTCTGCATCACAGATTTCTAAAATCCTTTCAGTGATCGATTGTTTGTCTGGCGATTGGGTCTACTGCAATCTACCCTCAAAGAAGCACGCCACGCAAGAAGGAAGTATGGCCGAGCGCATCGTAGTCATAGCGCTTGCCCTTCTGTGTGTCGGGATGATTGGTGATCTTGGTGAGATGGCCGGCGCGCCCCGTCGCGCTCCCTGCCCGCGCATAGCCATACGTCAGGTCGAGCAGATTCGGGCGCGGGTTCTATTCATCATAGCGGCTGAGATAAAGTTTGCCTTCATAATCAACCAAACCGAGAACTACACGGTCGAGCCAGCCAAAGCGTCCAAGCACGTTGCGAACGAAGTTATCTTCAGCCGCGAAAAACACCATGACATCGAATGCCATGTCCGCCATCTGCAAAGTCACATCGTGACCATAGGCAAGGAAACTCCCGGTGGCAGTCCCGAATCTTTGCGGGACGCCCGCTTCGATCTGGAGACCAAGTTGCTCGCCAATCTTACGCTCGAAAATACAATGGTCAGCCCCGGTATCAATCTTGGCGGTCAGAGTGGATTGGTGTTCTTTTAGCTTAAGAGCGACAGTAACGGTGATGCCCAACTCGCCGACATCGTAAGTCAACAGTTTTTCAAAAAGTAATTGATGTGCCATCCACTTACCAACCTGCGGATAAAGTTTCATGCTCTGATGTGAGTCGCACGAGGAATGGGTGTGTGATGCCTTTGGCTCGCGCTTGCTCGTGCGCCTCGCGGATAGTGCGCCCAGCGCCGACCAACATGTCGCCAGAGAGCGCCACGTACTGCCCGTCATATTCTTCGCGGTGAGCTTTGATCCACGCTAATCGCCGCTGCCGGATTTCATCATCGTCGCCTGCGCCGTTGGTGATCGGTGGCAGTTCAGGTTGTTGTAATTGTTCTGTCAAGAACGCCGCGAGCTGCGCTTTCAAGGGCTTCGGCAAAGCGGCGATTTGCTGTTTGAGGCTTTCCAGTTCGACTGACACGACTAAACCTCCTAACGTTGCTCGCACGGTTGGTCTGACATGTTTCTCGATCTAATTGCGCCAAATGGCTTCCGCATCTGTCGCGCCTAACTTCAGCAGTGCGCTTCAAGCTTCTACTTTAGCAACTCTCGCGGCAATCAAGGAAGCGTTGATGCGGCAGGCGCGAGGCGCAAAGCGGCAGGCGTTAAGTAGCAAGGCAAAAGTAAAAAGATAAAGGGCAAAAGTGAAAGCGACCGAGGAACAGATGCTAGCTGTGAAATGCTGGATGTTAGTCCGCGACCTTGGCAGGTGATGTTGCCAACATCCGACATCTAGTTCATTCAACCCTGATCCTGGATAACTTTTGTTCAGGTACTTAAAGGCCAGTCGCCCGCCAACCGACGACCGACGCCAGCGATATTCATTCACTCTTCAATCGTCTTTACTTACCGCCACTCACCTTCCGCCTTCTGCCCTCTGCCCTCTGCTTTCCGCCTTCTGCTTTCTCAAGCGCGTGTCGAATCTCCGCCACGCGCTCCGCGTCCGGCTGGTTGGCGGCGGCGAGTCGGAGCGAGCGAAGACCGAGCAGGGCGTAAACGTCGAGCGTGTCCGGCGCGGCAGACGCGGCAAGCGCCGCGAGGTGCCGGCGCACCGTGGCGAGGTCGGCGCGAGCGAACGGCCCAGTGAGCGCAGCGGCGGGGTCGTCATGCGTGGCGAGATTTTCAAGCGTGCCGCGGAGCAACGGATAGAGCACGCGGCGGGCACGCGCGGCGCTCAGGCCGCAATGCGCGAGCAGTTCCGTGGCCGCGTCGAAGAGCGCGACCGCGTGGCCGGAAGTCATCACCGCGGCAGCGTGGTACAGAGCTTTGTTGCGCGTGTCGATTGAAAAACTGTCGCCGCCGAGGTCGCGGACGAGACGGCGCGCGACGATGACGGCGTGCTGGTCACCTTCGACGCAATAGGCAGCGCCGCGCAGACGCTCGGCCCCCGCAGACGGGTCGCTGATTGACGCGAGTGGGTGCATCGAGCCGACGGAGAAACCGCACTCGCGCAGCGGCGCCAGTACGTCGGACGGGAGCGCGCCACTGGCGTGCAACGCCACGCGCGCCGGTTGTCGGCGGCGGCGCGTTGACAGTCTCGACGGCGGCGACGACAGCGTTGCATTGAAAGTTGCGTTGAAGATTGCCGCGAGCCGCGCGGCGATTGAGGCGATGGCGTCGTCCGGCGTGGTGATGAGTATCAGGTCGACGGGCGGCGTCGTGCCGAGCTGCGCGATTGACAGAGCCTTCGGGCGGACGCCCCCGCGGTCTTCAATGAGGGACGCAGCGCGCCGCGCGCGGGTCAAGCGACGGGCGACCAGGACAGCGATTCGGTAGCCGCTTGCTGACAAGCCAAGTGCGAGGGCCGTTCCGAGTCGCCCCGCTCCGATGACCATGACTGACGGCTTTGACGCTGCGGAGTGAGAGGTTGAAAGTGATGAAGGAAATAGAGAGGGCGAACAGTCGTTATCACTGACCTTCCCTTGATCCCGTCGATTGTCTCGCGTGACGACTGATCCACCGCGAATCGGGGTGAAGGACTTGGTGAATCTTTTTCCCTTCTCCGCTCTCTTGCCGGTCGCCTCTCTATCACGCGCCATTGCCGTCGCCTTCGCCGATGATTTCGACCGGCGCGCCGTGTTGCGGCAGATCATCGAGCCACTGCCGCAGGCGGGCCGACAACTCTTCGCGCGTCAGCAGCCCACAACCCTCGGTCGGCAGACGCACGCGCACCGGAGAAGGCGCGTCAATCGATTCAATCGCCCGCTCAAGCAACCGGACGTCTCCGTTCGAGAGACGCTCCGGCACCGCTCCGCGCGCGAAGGCGTCGGAGAGCGCACGCGCTCGGTCGGTTGTTTCGGCGTCGGTGGTTTGATGGTCGGCGAGCGCGCCGAGCGTGCGGCTTAGCTGCTTGCTGAACAGCGACAGCGTGCGGCGACCGGCGGCGCGGCCTAGTTCGGCGATGTCTTCAAGCTCTTGCGACAGATGTGCGTATCGCGCGGCATCGGTGAGGTGAAACGAGCACAGGCAAGTGGAGCGCTCAACGAGCACCTGCCGCACCGGCAGGTCGCACCGTGAACGCTCGACGCGCTCCAAAAGCTCTTCGGCGTCCGCCCAGCTTTGGCGGTTGACGACGGATAGTTGCGACAGTGATTCGAACTCACGCCACTCTCTGGCGCGCAGCAGAGCGTCGAGTGGTTGGCGGTCACTTGCGCCGCCCACTGTCCGATCATGCACCGCCGCATAGTGCTCGACGTAACGCCCGTGGAACTCGTGCCACAGAAGTTCAAATCGCCCGCGCCGCCCGTCGTCAAACAAGCTGTGCGGGTCGGCGGCGATGGATAGCAGTTCGCGCCGCGCGTTTTCAATTGACTCTTCGCCGGTCGGCTCGGCGGTGGCAAGATAGGCTTGGGCGCGCTCTCGCCCCGCAATCCCGGAACTGTAAGTTGTCAGGTCGACGAGTTGCCGCGAGGTGCGAGCGAAATTTTCGATGGAGTCGGCGAAGGCGTCCACCACGCGCTGCAACGCCTCTTCCAATGACAACTCATCGGCGATGGCCGCTTCAATCGCCTGTGCCGCCACGCCGAAGGTTTTGCGCACCGCGGTCGCCAAACTCCACGCGTGCACCGTCAGGCTGGCGTCCGGCAGCGCGTCGGTTTTTTCCAGCACCCGCTGTTCGTGCCACGTGTCGAGCCACGCCGCGAGGGCGACACGAATCGATTCGTGTGACGGCGGCTCGTCGCCCGCACTCAGCGCCGGATTGCCGGTCAGCAGGCGCGCCCACGCCAGCAATTCTTCGGCGTTGTGATGAGTGACGGCGGCGCGGCCCACGCCGGCGATCTGATCCCACTTGATGGAGCGGCCCTGGGCGCGGCGCGTGATGGATTCGCCGACTACCGTCACAAGCTGCACGCGCCGACGTGCGACGAGCGCGGCGAGTACCAGGTGTTGCGCCTCGCGCAGCAGTCCGTAAGGTTTGCGCCTCAGCGCGCGGCTCACGACTTCGAGCGGGACTGTTTTGCCGTCGGCGGAATCGGTCAGGGCCAGCACTTCCGTGACCCACCCCGGCGCCGGTGCCTCGTCCACTATTTCGGTCGTGAAGCTTTGACTGCGCCGCACCGCCAGGCCGAGCGGCACAGCGAATAGGCTGATCAACCGCTGCATGTCCGGTTCGGCAGTGTTCGCGCCGCCGAAGAAAACTTCGATCAAGCGCGCCGTCTCAAACTCGCTAAGCATCTCTTCAAACGCAGGGTGTTGGGAGAATTGCTTGTCGAACAGCGGCGCGAAGAAGTCAGCGAGCGCACCGCTGAGCGTCGGCGCGGCGCGCGCCTCGTCGGTGAAGGAATGGGCCACCCCGTTGAAGATCATTTGCCCGTTGCTCATCAAGACGCGCGTCCAGATGCGCTCGCTCTGCGCCGTCAACGCGCCCATCACGGCGCGCGCCGTTTCGCCGAACTTTGCGATCAGTGCGGAGTCCGTGCGTAGCGCGTGAAGCCGGCGCAGAGCGAGCGACTCCTCTTGATTCAATGCGGCGGGCTGCCAGAAGATATTAATGAACGGCGTGTCGTCGCTGTTCGGCAATGATGGCGGCGCAGGTTGAGAGTTGGCCGCCTCGTCGCCGTCATGATGGCTGCCGCTGCTGGGCGCGAGCAGAATGATCTGCCAGTCAACCGCGCGGGCGTTGCTCTGTTGAGACGCGGAAAAAGGGGCGCGCTCGAAAATGCGTCCGGGTCGCTCGCTGCCCCGCCACGCCACGTGAAAGGTCGCAGCCGCCGGCCTCGCTTCGGTGCTCGCGACGAACGGCCAGTCTTCAAAACGAGCGTGCGCGGCGGTTCCCAAAACTTCGTTGAGCGTCGCATCATCGATTGCCAACTGCTTGACACTCGCCTCCAGCGCGCTGTCGAACGAGACTGACGAGCGAATCAGAAAACGGTAACGCGCCGCCCCCACATCAGCAACCCGCTCCCACACATCCGGGGGTGCGATTTCGGCAAAGCGCATCAGTATTTCGTCGATCCGCTCCGTTGCTGCCGCCGGCGAGACGGGGTCGGTCAGCAGCAGCGCCGCGCACAGGTCGCTCGCCGTTGCGCCGTGTCCGTCGAGCGAAAGGATGAAAAGGCTTTTGAGAATCAGCTTCGCCTGAAGGCGCTGCATCACAGGGAACTGCTGCTTGCCCTTCGTCGCTAACTCATCGTATGCCGTGAACGCCTCCTGTAGCTTCTTGGACTTTCGTAGATCGTGCTCCGCGCGGTCAAAAACCTCATCCAGCAGGATCAGCGACAGCGCCGGGCGCCCCACCGCGCGCACCGACGAGGCGGATGCGAACGACAGGAAGGCGAACGTCGGCGCGTAGAGCCGCACCTCGGCGGCGATGTCGGCGATCAACGGATGCACCGGGTAGAGTGCCGTAAAGCGCGGCTCGCTCCAATTAAACCCCGGCACCGTCGCGCGCAGCGTCAGATAGATGTCGTGGAGCGCGGCGCGCGCGTCCTTGCTTTTGCGCAGCAGAAAAAGGTCGACGATGCGGTAGAGGTGCTCCGGGTCGAGGTAATCAACTTTATAGGTGGCGACGAGACGCGCGTTGATGCCGTTCGCGTCGGCAATGTCGTCGTCCAGCGCGAGAGCGACGAAGGCATTGACGTTGCGCGCGGCCACGGCGAGTTCACTTAAGAACGGGCCGTCATCGCGGTCGACGCGTGTCTCGCGCCCGAAGCTGGTGTCGATCACCAGCAAGAGCGTGGCGTCGAGCGCGCGCGAAGCGGCCACGGCCAGCATCGCCCCCGGCTCGTCGCCCCACTGCAATTCGCTCCCGCCGAAGGCTGCCGTGAACGCGACACAGAGTTCCTCAGTCAAAGTCGGGCGCGTGCCACGTTCGACGCGCACAGCCAGATAGCGGCGGCTCATCAGTCGGCGCGCGCTTGTCGCGACGTGCGGCTCGGTGATCGTCGAGCGCAATTCCGGCACGGCCACCAACGCGCCGAAGACGGCCAGCGTATGGCTCTTACCGACGCCGCGCGACCCGGCCAGCGCCAGCGCCGTCCCACGCCCGCGCGGTTGGTCGGCCAGCGCGTCGAGCCAGCGGGCAATCAGGTCTGAGGTCACGTCGGTGAAGCGGTACGCGGCGACGGCGCGCACCGGATCGGCCGCGACGTTCTGCACTTCGTCGAAGACCTGTAACTCGACCAGGTCTTTGATCTTTTCTTGCGGGCGTTTCATGCGGTCATGGAGGCTTCGTCAAGCGCTTGTGTTGTGATTTCGTTTCGGTGAGGTAGGAGGGGCCGAAAGAGACTGTAGCATGCACATCGGGCAGGCGCAATCGTTAGGCTTTTGCGCGACTTTTGCTGCTATAATGCGGAGCCAATCGGCCGCCGCAGAGGAAAGACCGAGGGTTATTTCTGCTAGCGGATAGGCGCAAAAACTGCCGCCCGACGCGGCGCAACCTCTTGAACTTGCGAGTGCATCAAAGCTTCGCACGCGGCGCATTCCGGATTTGAATTCGATTCACCCAATTGTCTAGCGGCGCGCGCGCCCAAAACGATTCGGTTAAATCTTCATGCCGCGAGACTACTCGTCGATGCGGCTTCGGCCCTTTGCGAAAAGCAGCGACCTCGGGAAAGTTAAGTCCGGAGCGCTTTTCGCGATCAGGCCACAGACGCACAACAAGAACTTTGGAGAATTTCGCTATGTTCAGACGCTTCTCCCGCACCGTTACGGCACTTACGCTCGTCACCAGTTTGTGGACGGTTTCGCTCGCCGCCGCGCCGCAATCGGCGCCATCAGGACAGACCCCTAGTCCCGAAAAACCTCAAGCAAAGCAATCGGCTTCTGACAAAGTCGCGGACAATGACAAGAAAGCCGCGGATGCGAAGCCGGTTTCCGGCAGTAAGCTTTCCGAAAAGGAAGACCCGCGTCTGATCGGCAAACGTAACATCAACTCCGGTATCATTGCGAAGATGAGCACCTCGCTCGAAAAAGAGGTCGCGATGGGTCGCCAATACGCGGCTGAGATCGAGCGGCAGGTCAAATTAATTGATGACCCGGTCATCACTGAATACGTCAACCGCGTCGGCCAGAACGTCGTCCTGCATTCCGACGCGAAGATTCCGTTCACAATTAAAGTCGTCGATTCCGACGAGGCAAACGCCTTCGCATTACCCGGCGGCTTCTTCTATGTCAATAAGGGTTTGATCCTCGCGGCGGACAATGAAGCGGAGGTTGCGGGCGTGATGGCGCATGAAATAGCGCACGTCGCCGCGCGACACACCGTCGAGACGATGACGAAAGCCAACCTCGCGCAGTACGGTATGATTGCCGGCATCCTGCTTGGCGTGCCACCGATTCTGCTCGACGCTTCAAACCTTGGCCTCGGCCTCGGCTTTTTGAAGTTTAATCGGGGTGCGGAGGAAGAGGCCGACCGCCTCGGCGTGCAGTACCTGTATGCTGCCGGTTACGACCCGAACGGGATGTCGACGATGTTTGAGAAGTTGGCGGCAAAGAACAAAAAGAAACCCGGTTTTCTGTCAAAGCTGTTCGCTTCGCACCCGCAATCCGCCGACCGCATGCAGGCCTCGCGCGTCCTGGTTGCCCGGTTCCCTGACCTTGAGGAATACGTCATCAGCACCTCCGAGTTTCAGCGCGTCAAAGCGCGTCTGATGCGACTGTCGAACGCGCGTGCAACAACGGTCGGCGACATCTCCGGTAAAGACGACGGGACGCCGGGACGCCCGACGTTGAAGCGCCGTAAGCCTGCGCCGGACGAGCCGGCCACGACCGATGGCCAAGCTCCGTCCGAAGAAAAGTCCAATGAACCGCCGAAGCTTAGACGGCGCCCCGACGAGACCGCCCCGCCGGCTCAACCGGGCAACACTCCATAAGCTTCCAAGCTGATTTTGCGAACTCGAAGGCTGCCTGACTCAAAGTTAATGTCAGGCAGCCTTTCGCCGCTACTGCCCCTTAGCTACTCACGCCATCAAGCACCTCTTTGCATTCGTTTTGCAATGGCATGGTTTAATCGCTTCACATGCGGCTTGACAATTTTTAAGAGGGTTCTGTATCCTACTCGTTCGCGTTTTAGGCGCTTATTTTAGAGAGAGTTACATTATGTCTACATACTTTCCGAGCGGGTTAGGTCTCGCCGAGAAACGCAAATGGTACGTCGTCGACGCGGCGGGGCAGACGGTCGGACGGCTCGCCACGGAAGTGGCGCGCGTCCTGACCGGCAAGAACAACCCACAGTGGACGCCGTTTCTCGATATGGGCGATCACGTCATCGTGATTAACGCCCGCCAGGCCGTCTTCAAAGGCTCAAAGCCTGAACAGAAGATGTACCGGCATCACACGTCGTATCCGGGCGGGTTGCGCGAGATTTCCGTGAGGGATCAGTTCGCTAAACATCCTGAGCGCGTAATTGAATCGGCCGTCAAAGGCATGCTGCCGAAAAACAAACTCGGCAAGGCAATGGCTAAGAAGTTGAAAGTTTACGCCGACGGCGCACACCCACACGCGGCCCAACTCCCGCAGGCACTGGAAATTGACCCGCGTGCCAAGCAGTAACACCACCCATCTCGACACCACCAATTTTAAGGATTAATAGTAGTGGCAGAAACACAGTATTACGGAACGGGGCGGCGCAAGACAGCGACGGCGCGCGTCTATCTGCGACCCGGGACCGGCGAGTTTAAGGTCAACCGCAAAGCCTTTGACCAGTATTTCCCGAACCAGGCTTTACGCATGATTATCCGTCAGCCGCTGGCTATGACCGACACCGCGAACAAGTTCGATGTCCTCGTCAATGTCGCCGGCGGCGGACCGGCCGGACAAGCTGGCGCCATCCGCCACGGCATCACTCGCGCTTTGATGGAGTTCAACGCCGAGTTGCGGCCCGCCTTAAAGCAGGCCGGCTTAGTCACGCGCGACCCGCGCATTAAAGAGCGTAAAAAGTACGGTCAGAAGGGCGCACGCAAGCGCTTCCAATTCTCAAAGAGATAGTTGTTCGGTGGTCAGCGACGGGTGGCAGGTAAGGTCATCTTACTTGCCACCCGTCACCGTTCGTCTTGTTACATTCCATTGCCGCGTCTCGATTGGTTGCCCCTAGCGAGGGGCGCTTGAGCAGGCGGCGAGTACATAACCAATCACAATTGAGGAGGTTTCCTTTTGGTATCTGTCACAATGAAGGAGTTGTTGGAGGCCGGCGTGCATTTCGGCCACCAAGTCAGGCGCTGGAACCCGAAGATGAAAGAGTACATTTTCGGCGAGCGCAACGGCATCAATATCATCGATCTACAGAAAACGCAGCGCATGTTCCGCGATGCTCTTCAGTTCGTCACGAATCTGTCGGGCGAGGATCGCGGGCGCACCATTCTTTTCGTCGGCACGAAACGTCAAGCTCAGGATGCCATCAAGGAAGAGGCCGAGCGCGCCGGTCAGTTCTACATCAACCAGCGATGGCTCGGCGGCCTGCTGACCAACTTCCAAACCGTTCAGAAATCAATTAAGCGTCTGCGCGAACTCGAAGCGATGCAGACTGACGGCCGCTACGAGATGCTCACGAAAAAAGAGCGCCTCAAACTCGACCGTGAGCGCGAAACACTTGAAAAGAATTTCTCCGGCATCAAGAACATGACGCGCGTCCCCGACGCCATCTTCATCATCGACGTGCGCAAGGAAGAAATCGCGGTCGCGGAAGCGAATCGGCTCGGCATTCCCGTCATCGCCGTGGTCGACACCAACTGCTCGCCCGAAGGGGTTGATTATATTATTCCCGGCAACGATGACGCGCTGCGTGCCGTGCGCCTGTTTGCTGCGCGGATCGCCGACGCCGTGGTCGAAGGCCAACAGATGCGCTCGAAGGACGCCGAAGGTGAAGATGGCGACGAGCAGATGCCACAACCGTCCGCCGCGACTGAAGCGGGGACGCCGCCACGCCGACGCGAGTCTTCGACTGTGACGACGCGCCGCGATCCGGGTGCCGAGTCACAGAATTTTACCGACATGGGGGCCTCCGCGCCGTCTGCTGAGACGCAAGTGTCGGTGCCAGGCAACCAGGGATTCGGCTCTACCGGCCAGCAGCCTGACGGTCTCGGCGACCACCCGCCGGCCGGGTCTGGCGCGCCGGTGCGCGGTGCATCAGGCGGGGGCGATGAAACCGGATTGGCCGGACAAGCTTCTCCTGAAGAGGAGAAGGGCGCCGAGACGGTCGGCGTGGCAAGCTAACGGCGACGCGACATTCATAGTTTCATTTTCGGCGAGCGCAGCCTCCAGAAGCGGACAACCCGCCGGGCTGCGCTTTCTAGCATCAAGGCCGGGAAGCACCGGAAGAAAGTCTGCAATGGTTCACCGGACGGTCGCTGTCGGACGATCTTTCACCGGTTTCCGGCTTAATTATTGATCACTGTTTTCATTGAGGAGAATTTAGATTATGGCGGAGATTACAGCGGCGGCGGTAAAGGTGTTGCGCGAAAAGACTGGCGCCGGAATGATGGAGTGCAAGAACGCGCTGACGGAAGCAGGCGGCAACGAAGAGCAGGCGATTGAACTGCTGCGCAAGCGGGGGCTGGCCTCGGCGAAAAAGAAGGAAGGGCGCATCGCCGCCGAGGGCGCGGTCGGCTCGTACATTCATATGGGCGGCAAGGTCGGTGTGCTCGTCGAAGTCAACTGCGAAACGGATTTCGTGGCGCGCACCGAAGAGTTTCAGCAACTCATCAAAGATGTCGCGATGCACGTCGCGGCGGCGGAACCGCGTTATGTCTCACGCGAGGAAGTGCCGGGCGAGGCGCTCGACAAGGAACGCGAAATCGCACGCGCGCAGGCTAAGAACGATCCGAAGAACGCCAACAAGCCCGACCAGGTGATTGATAAAATTGTCGAGGGGCGTCTCAACAAGTTCTACGAAGAAGCGGTGCTGCTCGACCAGCCGTTCGTTAAAGACCCGGCGAAAACGGTCAACGACCTGCTGACCGAGAAGATCGCCAGCACCGGCGAGCGCATCTCTGTGCGGCGCTTCTCGCGCTACAAGATGGGCGAAGGCATCGCCAAACGCGAGGATGACTTTGGCGGCGAAGTGGCCGCGCTGATCGGCGGTAACTAGCGCCCTTGCCCGGATGGGTGAGAAGCTGCACACCCGCACACGAAGAAGCCAATGATGAAAGTTGAAGACCAGAACACAGCCGCCATCACCGCGCGCGCGCCCGTCTTCCGACGCATCCTGCTGAAGGCGTCGGGCGAAGCCCTGATGGGTGCGCAGAATTATGGCGTGGATGTCAACGTCGCGCGCGAGGTGGCGGGGCAGATCAAGGACATCCACGCGCTCGGCGTGCAGGTCGCAATCGTGGTCGGCGGCGGCAACATCTTCCGCGGCGTTTCGGAAAGCGCGGGCAACATGGATCGCTCGTCCGCTGATTACATCGGGATGCTCGCGACGGTGATGAACGCCGTCGTGCTTCAGGACGCATTGGAGAAGGTCGGCGTCTACACGCGCATCCTTTCAGCGATTAACATTCCGCAGGTCGCCGAGTCGTTCATCCGCCGCCGCGCGATTCGCCATCTTGAAAAGGGGCGCGTCGTGATCTTCGCCGCCGGGACGGGCAACCCGTATTTCACGACCGATTCGGCCGCCGCCCTCCGCGCGCTTGAAGTTAAGGCGGACGTGATTCTGAAAGCGACGAAGGTGGACGGCATCTACTCCGCCGACCCGGTGAAGGATAAGACGGCGACGCGCTACGACTCTATCACTTATCAAGAGGTGCTGGAGCAGCAGTTGAAAGTGATGGATGCCTCCGCAATTTCGCTGTGTATGGACAACAAGTTGCCGATCATCGTCTTCAACATGCGCACGCACGGCAACATCATGCGTGTCGTGATGGGCGAGCCGGGCATCGGCACGCATGTCAGTACCGACAAACTTGATAAGCAGTGACAGATACGCAGTAAGGCAAACAGTTTTGAGTTTTCAGTTTTCAGCTCAAAACTGAAAACTGTCCGAACGCATGATTTTCATGGGGAGGATTTATGAGCGAGAAGGACGTGATTAAAGAGACGCGCCCGCGGATGGAAGGGGCCATTGAGGATTTCCGTCGCAGATTGGCGACCGTCCGCACGGGCCGCGCCGCCGTCAATCTGCTGGATTCGGTGTTGGTTGATTACTACGGCACGCCGACGCCGCTCAGCCAGATGGCGTCGGTCCACGCGCCGGAGCCGCAACTGATTACCGTCCAGCCGTGGGATCAGACGCAACTCAACGCCATCGAAAAAGCCATCCGCACATCCGATCTCGGATTGAATCCGTCGAACGACGGCAAGCTGGTGCGCGTGCCGATCCCGTCGCTGACCGAAGAACGACGCAAGCAACTAGCCAAGCAGGTGCACGAATACGCCGAAGAGCATCGCACCGCGATTCGCAACGTGCGACGCGACGCCAACGAGCGTTTGAAAAAGATGATGAAGGACAAAGTCATCTCGGAAGACAGCGAACGCAACGGACTCGAAGAGGTTCAGAAGCTGACCAACAGCTACATCGGCAAGATTGACGAACTGTCGAAGGCCAAAGAGCAAGACCTGTTAAGCGTCTAAACGGATTGAGCGGTGGTCACTGTCACGACTTGATTATGCGGAGAATAAAAGAGCGGGTTCGCTTCGGTTGAAGCGAACCCGCTTTTGCTATGCGATGTGGTTTCGCGCAGATTAAGCGTTCGACGACTCGAAGAAAAGCTTAAAAGCTGAACCTCATTTGGAGTTCAATGCGCCGGTTGCCTGCCGCTTGATTGCCGCCACCACCGCCACCACCACGTCCACCACCGAAGGCGCTGGCGGTCGAGAGTGACTGGCCGAAGCGACTCGAACTCAGATTGCCGTTGGGCGTGCTCAGGTTCGTGCTGTTAAGGATGTTCTGCCCTTCAATTGAGAACGTCACATTGTAGCGATTCTCTGACCCGCCATCGCCGCCGAAGCCGCCGCCTCCACCGCGACCGCCTCCACCGCCGAAGCCGCCTCCACCAGGGCCACCGCCACGACCACCACGCCCGCCTCCGGGCGGCCCACCACCATCGCCCTGCGGTACAGCCGAAGCCGCCGGCGCATTGCCGTTTACTTTTCCGAATCCGAACGTCTTGCTGACGTTCATATTCACTGCGAAAAGGGATGGCCCGTTGCCGTAGTTACGCGCGATGGTGGACTGTCCCGGAATCGGATTCGGGTCGAACGCGCCATACGGCGTGACGACGACGCCGGGCTTGGTGAGGTCTGTGGCTAACGCCGGGCGCTCTGTAAACAATCCATCGCCGTTGGTGTCGCGTCCCGTCGTGATGTTAAACGGAAGACCACTGGAAGCGACCAGGAAGGGGCGAAAACGAACGTTCCACGGTGCGGTGAAATTGCCGCTCAGGATGAACCGGTGGCGCTGGTCGAGGAAGGAACGCCCGTACTCGGTGCTCAGGTCATACGAGTTCGACGGGAACGCCCCCGCTCCTTCAGAGTCGCTGTTCGCTTTGCTGAAAAAATACCCCGCGTTGAACGACACGTTCCGGCTGAGTTGATTTCTGACGAAGAAGAAGAGTTGCTGTTGATTGAGCCGTCCGCTCGACTCGACCTGGTAAATGTTTCCGACATCACCGAACGGACGCACTCCGCTCCCACTGACGCCGGGCGTGAATGTTCCCGGCAACGGCGCGTTGATGTTGCGCGAGCGCAGCAGATGGAGCGTCCGTGTGTTGATGAAGTTCACCGACAGTGTCAGGTTGAACGGCAACTGCCGCTCGACGCCGATGGTTGATTGAATCGTGTACGGCGATTGGATGTTGTCGGCGACCGTCCGCACCGTCTGTGGAATCGCGAAGCCGGTGAGCGATGCGACCGTCGGCACGTTCGAGACGCCGCCGGGAGTGAACACCGCGAGGTCGAGCACCGTCGGGTCGGTGACGATAAACTGTTGCTGATTGATGCCGTTGAAGCGGTTGGCCTGCAAGGTCAGGCTTTCGGCGAAGCGTTCGTAGAAGACGCCGAAACCACCGCGGATCACGGTCTGCGAGCGTTGCCCACCGCCGCCGCCCGGCGAGAACGCGAAAGAAACACGCGGCGCGAAATTAAAGTTACTTTCGATGTTGTTCTGAGTCTCGTAACGTAATCCCGCGCTCACGGTAAAGTCGGGGCGCACACGCCAGTCGTCCTGCGCGAAGAGACCCAAGTCCGACTGGCTGACGCTCGCCAACGGGTCGCCGCCGGCGATTGAGAATTGCGTCGCGCCGCCGCCGAGCGCGCGAATCTGCGTCGCCGTCAGACCCTGCTGCTGGAACAACAGCGTGCGGCGGTAACGCTCGATGCTGGTGATCGTTGTCAGGACCGGCTGGCCGTTTGTGCCGAGCACCACTTGATTGTTAGCGTCGAGTTGCGGCGCGAACCCACCGCCAAAGGTGAACGTGCCCGCGAAGTTGTCGGGGGAAATATCATCGATGCTGACGTGGCGCAGGCGCGCGCCGGCTTTGAACGAATGATTAGTCAAAAGCAGCGACGTGTAGTTCTGTAGTTCGTAGCGTGATTCAGGATTGGACGAAAAGCCTGTGGTCGGGCCGCCGCCGGTGAAGGCGTCGAGCACATTGATTGCCGGAACTGAATTGTCGCTTTCCTCAGCCCTGTTTTCGCGAATCATCTGAAAGCGCGTTTCATTGACGACTCTCTGATTGAGGATTGCCGTCTCGGTCAACTGAAACGTGTGCTCGGTGTTCGACGAATTGTATGCGCGAGAGAGAAGGTTGAAGTTACCGATGCCTTCCCCCAGATTGTTTCCGCGAGTGTAGCTGTAGCGCCCGACGAGCGTGTTGTTCTGATTCAACTGATAGTCGAGGCGTGGGCTGAAGGTCGTGCGCTTTTGCGGCGTCAGCACCGCGAGGCTGAACGGCACGGCGTTGAGGCCGGAGTCCAGAATCGTCGCGTTGATGAGACTGTTGTCGTCCTCATCACGGCGCTGAAAGTCGAAAAAGAATGAAGCCTTTTTGGAGATGATCGGCCCGCTCAGGTTGCCGCCATACTGCCGCCTTTGATACGGCGCGCGGTTCGGGGCCAGCGGATTACGCGAGTTCAGGCTCTCGTCGCCGAAATTGAAGAACGTTTGACCGCGGAATTTGTCCGTGCCGGGCCGCGTCAGAATCTCGATGCGACCGAAGCCGAGCCGGTCGAACTCAGCGGAGAACGGGTTCGAGTTGATGCGAATTTCGCGAATCGAATCGCGCGGCGGAAGCCTGCCGCCGGTGAAGCCGTCGATGTAGAGTTGGCCGCCGTTCGGCCCGGCGGATGGGCCGGCGAGTGCTTGCAGCGCGTCGGCTAAATCGTCCGGGTCGTCCGGTAATGCCTCGATGTCCGAGCCGCGCAGCACAACCGCGCCCGCGTTGTTCTCCGGGTCAGTGCTGACCGGTGCCTGCGACGCGACGGTGACTTCATCCTGCACTCCGAGCGTGACGCTCAGCTTAATGTCGAGCGGGTCGCGGCGTCCGGCGGCAACGTCGACATCAGCATTCTCGTATGGAGCGAACCCGGCGGTCGCGGCTCGCACCGTGTACTTGCCGGGCGCCAGGTTACTTACCGAATAGACACCCTCACCATTGGTCGTCACCGTTTTTTCCGCGCCGCTCGCGTCTGTGACGATGACGGTCGCGCCGACGATGGCCGCGCCGAAGTCGTCAACAATCTGCCCGCGTAGCGTGCCCCGACCACTGCCCTGCGACTGCTGAGCGAAAGAAGCGCTCACGCAGAGCGCCAACACCAATATCGATTTCAAACCGCGTCCGATGATTTCTCGAAATGAATTCATTACGTATGCCTTTGGAAGAAAGTGAAACTAAAACTTATGATCTGATTTGAACGTGCGTTTGAGAGATGGGCCACAATCGGGGCCGCGCCTCTCTCAAACACATCTCGAAACCACCGGGTTGATCCTGCCTACGGTAACCCGATGCCGAAATCAATACCGAGACCGGACATCCCGGCTCCCACCCCGTCCACGCCGGGACCGGTTCTCGCGCGTCTCTGCGTCATCATGTTGACAAGCGCGTCCGCGCCGGCGATGAGGTGGATCGCCGTCACGCGCGAAGGCTCGGTGCCAGCCGTGCTGGAGACGATCAGTGTGTCGCCCGGCTTCAATTCGGCAATCGTCGCTTCGGGCATGCGGTCGAGCATCTCTGTAAAATCCATTCCGCCGCCACCACCACTACTGCCACCGCCCATCCGGCGCCGTTGTCCGCCACCGCCGCTAGCGCTTTGACCCGCGCCGTCCGGAGCGCCGCCACTCCCTGCCGGGCGAGCATTATTGCCTTCACCGGGAGCGCCGCCTGGCCTCTGCGGCCCGCCACCGCCGCCGCCGCCCATCCTGCCGGGGCCGCCGCCGCCATCGGCGCGCGTCGCCATTATCTGCGCGATGTCGGCAGGAAACCGGCGCGTCATCGAATCTTTGCTGACCGTCACGGTCAGTTCTTGCTGCGTCTGTGTGTCTTTGATTTTGACTTCGTTGGCCTGTGGGTTGACGGCGGTGACGGTGCCGAACATGGTGCGGAACGAACCGGAGACGACCTCTTCGGGGGTGAATCGCGCCCCGTCCGCGCTCTTCTCGCCGAGGGCGCGCAGTTGGTCACCGACTTTCAACTCGGCGAATGAACTTGACTTGGCGTCGTCGAACTTGACGGAGTCAGGGGCATAGCGACGGAACTTCACGGTGTCCGCGTTCGCCGCGACGACAAGTTGCTGCGCTTCTCCGCGCCCGCGCGTCTGTAGAGTGATCTCTTTGGTGTTAGGGTTCAGAGCGGAGACGACGCCGACCACACCACGCTCACGCCACTTCGCGCGGTCACCTTCGTTTTTCTTCGAGATGTCCGCTTTCGACATCACAATCACCATCCGCGCCGGAACCGACTTTTGATCGTCGGCCACTTTGCCGCGCGCGAACACGCGGTCGCCGACGCCAACTTCGGCGAGCGTCGTGTTAGCAGCGTTATCCAAAGTTTTTTCGCCGGGAGCGACACGCTTATACACCGTCGCGTCGTTGAGCGACACAATCACGACCGACCCCGCGGCAGTCTTCACGAACATCTGCTTACCGGATGCATCAATCACCGCCACGTCGCCGATCACGCCGTTCGCCGTAATGCCACCGTCGCTTTTCTGAGTCGAAGCAGGGCTGCCGCCGGCAGGCGCTGCGGTTTGAGCTTGAGCAACGGCGCCGCTCATCAGCGCGACGGTCATCAGTATTAAAGCGCGCATCAATTTATCCATAACTTAATGAACCTCGCTTTTGTGAATGTTAAAGATTTGCGAACGTCAAAGAAGCTTTGAGACTACAAC